>DASYSV010000368.1:0-6892 GCA_036010185.1 Puia sp. | reverse complement strand
CAAGGTCCTGGCCGGATTCGAAAAGGAATATTTTCAGAATGGTATCGTGCCGGAAAAGCTTTTGCCGGCAACAGCCCTGGACAGCGGCTCCGATGCGGAAACTTGCCGCCAGGCCATCCGGGCCTGCAAAGGCTCGATATTGCGAAAAGAGATATATGCGCTGGACGCGTCCGTATTGCAAGACAAGCCCTATAGTGCAGAGCAGCACAGTTATGTGATAAAAACCCTGCAACCTCGGGGAGACGACAAATACGGTGTCTTCCTTTGCCACGAAAGCGAAGCGATCAATTACCACTATGATCGGGATCCCGGCGATCCGCGCATGGCCCATAGCTTTATATTCGGGATCGATGCTTTTGGCAATGTCCTGCAGCAAGCCAGCGTGGTCTATGGCCGTCAACCGCTGCCGGGCAATGAACCCGAACAAGAGCAGCTCCATATCGTATATACCGAAAATCAATTCACCAATGTCATCCGAACCAACGCGGAATACCGGGCGCCGCTGCCTTATACCACCCGATCCTATGAACTCTCCGGTGCGCCTAAACCAGTTGTTCACTACGCCTGGGAAGATTTGAAAAAATATTGCATTACGGCGGCTTTTATCGATTTCAATATTACACCCACTACTGGTATTCAAAAAAGACTATTGAAATTTTCCCGCACCCAATATCGCGGTAACGATGGCACCACGGTATTACCGCCGGGGATTATGGAATCGAAAGGTTTGTTTGACCAGTCTTACCAGGCTTGCTTCAACCAGGATATGTTGACCGTCTTCAGTCCGAAGATCGCGCCGGCAGACCTCCAGGTTATTCTACAGGACCCCGCCCGCGGCGCTTTTGTTCTCAGCGATAATTACTATTGGGCTGTTTCGGGAACAAAGAATTATGACTCCGCTCATTTTTATCTGTCCACGCTTTTCACGGATCCCTTTGGCAATAAGACCAGCCTGTCCTATGATCCGAACTATTCTCTTTTTATCGCGAAGACGACCGATGCCCTTGGCAATGAGACCTCGGTGGTAAAATTCAACTATCGGGTATTGACGCCTTATCTGATGCAGGACGCGAATGACAACCTGACGGCAGCCCGCTTCGATGAGCTGGGCTTAGTGGTGAGCACATTCGCCATCGGAAAAAAGGGCGTCGACGCAGGCGACGAGTTCGACGACTCCAGGGCAGAGATAAAGGGTGCCGTTGATTTTCCGGGAAGTGAAATGGAATATGACCTATTCGAATGGTATAACCAGACTTTATCGGTCGGCTTTGATCTTTCCAACTACAAGCCCAAGCCGAATACGATAAAAACGACCGTCAGAGAAACCCATTATCATGCCGATCCGCAGCATTCCTCCGGGACCCGGGAAGCCTATGCCTATTCCGATGGAACAGGGCATGTCGTGCTCTCAAAGACCCAGGCCGAACCGGGCCCCGCCTTGCAAATAAACCCGGATGGAAGCGTGACCACTATCGATACCTCTCCCAATCTGCGATGGGCGGGCAACGGGCGGACGATCATCAATAACAAGGGCAATCCTGTAAAAAAATATGAGCCTTATTTTAGCGTCGATCCCTCATTCGACGATGAAAAAGAAATGGTACAGTTAGGGGTTACTCCTGTGATGCATTACGATCCGCCGGGCAGGGTTATCCGCACCGATCTGCCCGACAACACTTTTACCAGGGTGGAGTTTACCCCCTGGCTGCAGGCTTCGTATGACAACAATGATACGGTGAAGGACAGCGATTGGTATGCCGCCCTGGGTAAGCCGGATCCCTCAGATCCGGAACCGGCCGATGCCCAAAAAAGGGCAGCCTGGCTCGCGGCCAGGGACGCCGATACCCCTTCCCTCGTACACCTGGATTCCCTGGGCAGGACTTTTTTGACGATTGTCGACAACGCCGGCGATAAATTATCCAGCAGGATCATTATGGACATTTCCGGCAACGCGCTGGAAACAACGGATCCGCTTGACCGGAAAGTGATGGAGTATGCATACGGCATGACCGGAATGAAATGGAAGCAAACAAGTATGGACGCGGGCAGCCGTTGGATGATGGGTGATGTGGCGGGAAAACCGCTGCTTGGATGGGACGACCGTGATCATGCCTTTCGGTTTACGTACGATGCGCTGGGCAGAAAGGTCGCATCCTTTGTAAAAACAGGCGGCGGGAGTGAAACGATCGCGGCGCAGATCGAATATGGAGAAACCGTCGCCACCGCAAAAGCGGATAATGTCAAAGGCAAAGTCTACAAAAATTATGATCAATCCGGTATAAGCATCAGCCGGCAATTCGATTTCAAGGGGAATCCCCTGCAAGCGACGAAACAGTTTGCAAAGAATTATAAAACAGCCGTCGACTGGACGAACCCTGTGGATATGGAGCCGGAGATTTTTGAGAACGCTGCTGAATACGATGCGTTGAACCGACCCATAAAACTGGTCACACCCCATTCCGTGACAATGCCGCCCAGCGAGATCACCCCGGGTTATAATGAGGCTGGAATGCTGGATACTGTTATGGTAAAAATACGGGGTGCGGCCACCCCCACCCCGTTCGTTACGAAAATTGATTACGATGCCAAGGGACAACGGGAAGCGATCTTTTATGGGAACAATACGGTTACCCGGTACACTTACCAGAAAGAGACGCTCCGGCTGGTGCGTCTATTGACTTCCCGGAATGCCGGGGCGGATATCCTGCAGGATCTCAACTATACCTATGACCCGTTTGGCAATATCACGCAGATAAAGGATAATGCCCAGCCGGATATTTTTTTCGATGGCGAGCAGGTGCAGGCTTTGAATAAATATGTGTACGATGCCGTCTATAGATTGGTTTCCGCCACGGGCCGCAAACAGGCGGGCCAAACGGACATACGGCCAAAATCGGATATCCCCGGTAGTTTTCCCTTTGGCGGTTATCCCTTTATCGACAGTACTTCCATCAACCCCAACGACGCCAATGCTTTCTGGAACTACACTGAGCAATATACCTATGACAAAGCGGGAAATTTGTTGCAGCAGCAACATGTCGCCAAAAACAGCAGCTGGACCCGCAGCTTTACATATGACGGCGGGACCAACGGCAACAACCGTCTGACCGATGTTACCCTCGGCGCCGATACTTTTCATTATAGCTATGACGCGCACGGTAACATGTCTGGCCTGGAAACCGTGCTGAACGAACTATGGGATTTCTCCGATCACTTTAAACAGGCAGATCTCGGCGGCGGGGGAACGGTATACTATGTTTACGATAGCGCCGGGCAAAGATGCCGGAAGGTAATTGAACGCCTGGACGGGACCAGCAATGAACGGATTTATCTCGGCGGTATCGAGATCTACCGGCAAAAAACAAGCGCTGGTGCGATCGCATTGGAACGCGAGACCCTGCATGTGATGGATGCGCAGCGCCGTATTGCGATGGTCGATACCCCGGTGGTAAAACCGGCCGGCAGCAACGAGACTCAATTGATCCGCTACAACTACGAGAATCATCTTGGGTCTGCTTCGCTGGAACTGGATGATGCGGCTAAGATCATCTCCTATGAAGAATACTTTCCCTATGGTACCACCTCGTATTCCACGCTGGATGCCACGCGCGAGGTGCCCGCCAAACGATACCGGTATACCGGGAAGGAACGGGATGAGGAAAGCGGGCTGAATTACCATGGGGCGAGGTATTATGCCCTGTGGTTGTGCCGGTGGACGTCGGCGGATCCAATCGGGATCGGGGACGGGTTGAATATGTATACTTATGTCAGCGACAATCCGGTCAAGTTATTCGATCCCGGCGGAACGGATGCCTATAGCCATTTGCCTCCGCAAAAATATGGATACGAAGAAAAAAAATTCGACACTCAAAGCGAATGTAACGCTAATACGTGGGACAATTGTACTCCTGCCGATGGTGTGTGGGGGTCATCCGGCCCCTACTACGGGGTAGTGCCCAGGACCACGCCGTCCGCTCAAATTGCTACGCCACCTCCACCTCCTCCGCCGCCACCTCCCAAAAAGAAAGCCACTCCTCCACCCCAGAAACCGCCGGAAGAAAAAAAAGGTCGCGAATTAAGCGCCAGTGAGCTCACTGATCTCGCCGAGGCGTTGGGTCCGCATTATATATATCCTAAAGAGTACTATTGGGTTACCGGGACGCTGCAATTGTTGGGTAGTGGGCTTGAAATCGCCGGAGGTATCTATGCTGCGCCGGAAAGCCTGGGCGGAAGCTTATTCCTGGTTGGGAATGGCGCTGACAATGGGGTAGCGGCTGCCAGAACGATATGGGAAGGGAAACCGGTTTTCACGCTTAAATACCACTTGTCATATACGATCGCGTCCGGGCTGGGCGCAGACGAGAAATTGTCTCAGGCGATCGGCCAATCGGGCGAGCTCACTATCAACCTTGCTGCGGCAGGAGTAGGCTTCAATCTGGCTTCAGCGCCGATCTCGATAGAAGAGCAACCGGTGTCGCTGGCAAAAGGAACCTTTACGGGAGTGATCAAAGATCGTTTCGGCTTCGTGGTCACCGATGATGCCGCGGGTAACCTGGCTAACACAACCGGCAAAGCAGGGAGATTCGATTATGCCATACATGGAAGTAAAGAGGGCTTCTGGATCACGGATCATACGGGAGAGTGGATCAAAGTTTCACCCGAACGGGTAGCCGAATTTATGCGCGTCGACGGGTATTCCGGAGGTCCAGTACGGCTTTTGTCCTGCGAAGCCGGAGCCGGCGTCCCCGGTTTAAGATTGAACCCGGCCCAAAGACTGGCCAATATCTTAAACGAGCCTGTGTATGCGCCGACAAGCAAACTTTGGGTCTATCCAGATGGAAGATTGATCGTGGGGCCGCACTTTTCAACGCCGACGACAAGCGGCGCATGGCAATGGTTCAAGCCGACCTTCTAAACATAAAGGACCAGATAACAATAAAAAGTTCACTGAAATTCATTTTTATGCAATCCATTTCTGCCCCCATTCAGCTCAATGAAGTGTCCGATAAAGTTGCCAATCTCCAGGCTGCCCTTGGCGCCCTTGGTTTCTCCATTCCCCAGGAGGAGATCAGCAGAAAAACGGCGGCCCAGGGTACCGCAAAAGCCGTTCACGATTTCCAGTCGCAGAACAAGATACCGGGCAATACGGCAGTGCTCGTCGACCAGGCCACGGCCGACTTTCTCAATCGCCTGTTGAAAGACCGGAAATTGCTGGACGACGCCGGAGGAGCCGCGGCGGCAAAAACCTACACCATCTCGGGAAAAGTACTCAACGCCCGGAGTGAGGCGCTGGAGGGGAAAAGCGTTCAGGCCTTCGATCTCGACCTGCGGGGAGCCAGGATCTACAAGACCGCGCAAACCCTCGATGAAATTACCGCCAATAAGGGGATGCGCCCGCTGGGGTCGGCGGTCTCCAGAACAGACGGCACGTATTCCATCACTTTTACCAACCAGCAGTTGAACCCTGCCGAACCTGGATTACCCGATGTGATCGTCTATGCCGTCAAGGATAACAAGATCATCGGCCGGTCGGCGCTTTCCACCGATACCAATTTTACCAACGGTAATTTATTGCAGGGATGGGATGTGGCCGTCGCCGGAATCGCCGACCGCGGGCCCAGCGAATTCACGACACTCCTTCAGCAGGTGCAGGACAGGCTACGCATCAGCAGTGTGGCCATGAACGAACTGCTCGATTCCACGGACCAGATCGACTTTCTTGCCACGGAGATCGAACAGCCGGTCAACAACGTACAATTGCTGATCACCGCAAACCAGCTGGCCCAGACTTTTCCAAACGATCCGAACGCCCATTCCCTGCTATACGGACTGGGCCGGGAGGCGGTCCCGCTTTCTTTTTCAGCCATCGCCCTGACCGCCGAAGACAGGCTTCTTGCCGCCTGGCATCAGGCTTTCGACGGCAATATCATAGGCACCGTGGATGACAAGACGCTGACCACCTTCCTGGGCCAATTGCATCAGAACGCCGCACAACAAATGCTTACCACCCCTCCTATCGCCGAAGCGGCCACCCTCTCGAAAACATTGAGTATAACAACTGCCGACAAAAACCTTCAGGCGGCTTTCATAACGGCATCCCGCACCTTCACCGGCACCGCGGAAGATTTCTGGAACAAGTATCTCCCTTCCCTACCCGGCTTTACCCCTCCGGTGATACAATCCTTGCAACTGACCAATCAATTGGTCGACCTTACCGGCAACCATCTACCGCTGGTGGAAGCATTGCAGGAAAGAAAGATCCAAAGCCCGTCCGACCTGCTTAGCCTCACCGACGCCGATTGGACGGCTATTTTAAAAACGAGCGGGATCCCGGCCGGTGTTCCCGGCAATACCGATGCCGAAAAAACGAATAACTATAAGGGGCAGTTGCAAACGTTGCTGAATGCCGCGTACCCGACGGTAAAGATCGCCTCGATGATCTCGGGGGATCAATTGCCAATCCCCGATGCAACCGTGAAACAAGGGCTGAAGACCTTTTTCGCGACCGCCGGCAACTTCGACATTTCGTCCTCCCGGATCATCGATTTTCAAAAAGAACTGGTCGCCGCGGGCGGACAGAATGCCTTGCCGCTCCAACAAAACCTGGCCCGTATCCAGCGCCTCTTTTCCGTAAGCCCCACTCCCGATACCCTGGTCCAATTGATGACAGCGGGTTTCCATTCCGCCGTCCAGATCGCCAATATACCTCAACAGGCGTTTGTCGACATCAACGCAGCTAAATTGGGAGGCGTCGATCTGGCCGTTTCCGTCCATCAAAGAGCCTCTTTTCAGATCATGCGAATGGAAAAGATCGTCGGAAGCCTGCACGATATCGTCAAAAGTGTTGTGCCGGGAGTCATTCAATCCCAGGGCGGCGCCCAGGCCGCCCAGG
>DASYSV010000351.1:0-3887 GCA_036010185.1 Puia sp. | reverse complement strand
GCCGCTCCCTATGAGACCGGGATGATCCTGGTTGACTGCTTCAATTATGCGCCTTCGGAGAATATCGGGGTCAGACCTTCCCGTCTCCTCCTGACACGGCGCTATTGCGAGATGCACCCGTCCCTGATCTTCAACTACTTGTCTATACATCCGGGCCTCCCGTTCGAAGACAGCCTGATCATCGTCGCCGGACATCACAATATCGGGCAGCTGTACGATTTCGCCGCCGCCGGCAATGAGCTGGCTTATCATATCCGTAACAGCAGGGATTCGCTCGTCCATACGGTCGCAATGCTCGCCGGTAGCAGAAGCGGGCGTCTCTACTTCCCCTTCCTGGACAACCTGGTCAGAGGTACGATCACGACCGACGATATCGATAAGGTAAAGGATGACGATCTTCAATATTATCGTTTGCTCGTAAAAACGCGTCTGGACTATGCCGCAAGGCTGCTCCCCCCTGCCTGCGATACCCCCCTTGAGATGAATGCCCTGACTGAAATGCTGGAAAAGAAAGGAAAACAGGTCTTCGTGGGCGAGATAAATGCCCTCCATACCGTGGAAAACCCGGCCGTCCGGTTTAAGATACTCGATCCGCTGACCCCCGAAGAGTTATATTATCTGGTGGTGCTCAGCGAGGACGAGATTTATACTTCCAGCTATCTTGGCGTATACGACCGCATATTCCAGCGGATGAAGGCCCCTTATGGCGACAGCCTGCTCATGGCGGTCCATGGCGATTATTTCCGGAAATGGATAAAGATGGCCGCTGCGTACAACAAGCTCGAACATTTCCTGGGCACGATGGATAAGCAGAATGCGGGCACGATCATGAAATCCTTCGTCATCCACCTCGAGAATGCGGGTGAAGAAGAGGCCGTGGACGTGGCAGACTCCTATAGTAGTATAGTAGAGAAAAGTCCTGCCCTGGCCCATTTCATCCTGGACGAGGTGAGGTCCAACTACGATAAGAATGTAGCTACCGGTAATAAGAAAGGGACCATCATCTATCACCTCCTCGAAACCCTGTTCGAATCCGCCGACACCAACAGCAAGATCGATCTCTCCGCCTCCCTGGGCATACCACCGGTCTATTCGGTCGATCATCAATCGCTGACCGATGACAGCGGCCGGGTGATCGAACAGGTGTTCTTCTATGGGGATAAGGACAAAGACGGACAGAATTCCTACGCCGACTTCATGTCCCTTTTCCATACGCGGCCGGGTACGAAGCCCGAGTGGAAGATCACCGAGAATTCGCAGTGGACAACCATCACCTCGGTTCGGGGCAAACCCGTGCTCATTTTTGCGAACAAGCCGCTGCTTGGTGAGGATGATCCGGATGCGAAAGCCCAGAAGGCGTTGGATGATTATCTCTTCGGCCGTCACCTGCGACCCACGATCGTCATCCACCGCGGACATAGCTATCATGTCAAGTATACCATCGAACAGATGCCTGCAACGGCCCGTATCGTCGTCCTCGGATCATGCGGGGGATACAACAATCTCAGCGAGGTGCTGAAGATCAGCGAAGACGCGCATATCATCTCCTCCAAACAAGTTGGAACCAAGACTGTCAACGAACCCATACTCCGCGCCATCAACAATACGCTGCTGGCTGGTAGGGATATCGAATGGCTGCCTATGTGGCGCGAGCTGGAAGCCAGTTTCCAAAAGGACGCCGCCGCGAGGGAAAAATTCGACGATTATATCCCGCCTTACAAGAACCTTGGGGCCATCTTTATCAAGGCTTACCGTAAAGCCATGGACAGCGAATAATCGCCGCTCGCCACTGTCGCCCGCGGCTTTCTCCTCAATTTTGTAAATTTGGGTAGCATGGCACAAGAAGTCAAGAAAAAAAAGATATTCAATTTCAGTCTGTTACGCCGCGTTTTTCACTACGCTGCCCCGTATAAGCGCCGCATGTACTCGTCCATCGCGCTGGCCATCGTGCTCGCTATCCTCTCTCCGCTCCGCCCCTGGCTGATCCAATTGACGATCAATGGCTATATCCGGTCCGGTGCAGAGCAGGCCATCATCCTGATCACCATCTGGCAAATAGGTCTTCTCCTTTTGGAGACCGCATCACGATTCTATTTCGGCTTTATCACGGCATGGCTCGGTCAGACCGTCGTCCGCGATCTTCGTGTCGACACGTATAAAAAGATCATCGGTCTCAATCTTTCCCAATTCGACAAAACGCCCATCGGCACGCTGACCACCAGGACCATTAATGACATCGAGGCGATAAACGATATCTTTTCCGATGGCCTCATCCCCCTGCTCGCCGATCTTTTATCGATTGTATCCATCCTGTTGTTCATGTTCATAACGGACTGGCGGCTGACCCTGGTCTGTCTTGCCCCGTTCCCGTTCCTGCTGCTGGCCACCTGGATGTTCAAGGAATCTGTCAACAAGTCCTTTATCCGTGTACGCAATGCCGTGGCGGCACTCAACGCCTTCGTACAGGAGCATATCACCGGAATGGCGATCGTCCAGGCCTTCGCGGCGGAAAAACGCGAGGCCCTCAAATTCAACAAGATCAACCGCGAACACCGGAATGCCAATATCAATGCCATCTTTGCCTATTCGGTATTCTTCCCCATCGTGGAGATCATCCTGGCGCTGTCCACCGGCCTGCTCGTCTGGTGGTGCGCCGCTCCCGCGATGAAGCTGCCTCCGGACCAGGCCCGTCTCCTTGCCGGCGAGATCGTTTCTTTTTATCTCTATCTTAACCTCCTTTTCCGTCCCCTCCGTGTGATGGCCGACAAATTCAATGTCCTCCAGATGGGCATGGTGGCCAGCGAGCGCGTCTTCCGCGTTCTCGACAACGACGATTATATCAAGACGCAGGGGAACTTTGCTCCCACCCGTTTGCGCGGCAAAGTAGAGTTCGACAAGGTAAGTTTCGCCTATATCGACGACCGCTATGTCCTGAAGAATATATCCTTTACGATGCAACCCGGTCAGACCATCGCACTCGTAGGACATACGGGTAGCGGTAAGACTTCCATCATCAGCCTGCTCAACAGGCTTTATCATATTCAGGAGGGGGAGATCCGGATCGACGACGTACGGATCGAAGATTACAGGCTCGACGCCCTGCGGAAAAGTATCGGCGTGGTCCTGCAGGATGTCTTTCTTTTCTCCGGATCGGTAGTCGACAATATTACCCTTCGCAATGACAATATAACCATGGAAAGGGTGATCGAAGCCGCGAAGCTCATCGGCATGCATGATTTTATCCTGCGGCTGCCGGGCGGATATCATTACAATGTCATGGAACGCGGCAGCTCGCTTTCGCTGGGGCAACGTCAGCTGTTATCCTTCATCCGCGCGCTGCTCTACGACCCTTCGATCCTCATCCTCGACGAGGCGACGTCTTCTGTGGACACCGAGTCCGAGCAGCTGATCCAGGAGGCCATCGACAAGCTGATCGCCGGGCGCAGCTCCATCATCATCGCCCATCGGCTTTCCACCATTCGCAAGGCCAGCCAGATCATCGTTCTCGACAAAGGTGAGATAAGGGAGATCGGGACTCATGACCAGCTGCTCGCCAAAGGTGGTTTCTATGCCAAATTGCATGAGATGCAATTCAGCAAGCATAGCTCCGCCGAACGTAAGGCGTCCTAAGCCCGTGGTAACCAACCGCGCACGCGCCGCCCCGTGCGCCTATGCAAATCCGTTCCTCCGCGGATCGATTTTCTTTAACCGAATTTTCATATTCTGCCCCTCCCCCCGTATCTTTGCGCCAAATTTTGGGACAGGTATGGCATCCAGGAGCTTCAAATCTTTATTGGTCGCGGCTTTCAGCTTGTTTTTGGTGTTTTTTTCTAATATGTCCTATGCGCAGAAGTTCAACCCTTCCGACGCCATTTTGGAACACATCG
>DASYSV010000337.1:0-2716 GCA_036010185.1 Puia sp. | reverse complement strand
AGGTTGCGGAGCGGTTTGGTTTCGGGCAAATGGAGAAAGGCTTCGCCCCAGAAATTTTCGGAGAAATGGATCACCGTCGAATGGACGGGGCGCGGGGCGTCTTCGATGAAATAGACGTCATCGTACCGCCAGTAGTGGGGCAGGTTGCTGCCTACTAAAATGATGTCACCGGGTTGAAAGCGTTTGATATGATCGCCGACGAATTGAGTGCCGCTGCCCTGATGGAAGATGATGAGCTCGACCTCGGGGTGGTAGTGCCATCGGTTGTTGATGAACGGGTCGCGGTCCTCCCTGACGCTAAAGGAATGGGACGGTGTCCGTGGAACTTTTAGGAGCTTCGGCTTCATGCTGTCTGCAAAGGTAGGATTTTAGGGTGAGTACGGTCTCGCGGTCCGGGCGATCTCCACGTCCCTGGCTACGGCTGCCCTTGTCATGGCCCAATGCCAGCGGAGGCGCGCATTTTCGGGCGAACGGACGCCGTTCTGTTCGCTGAGATGGGTGAGGGGCATATCGTTGTAGAGGGGGCGGGTGAGGCGGATGACCTCGTCCCAGTCGTCGAGGGCCAGTTGGAGATATTCGATCGCCAGGTCGCGGGAAGCGGTATCTCCCGTTCGGCGGAATTTTTCGAGCGCGACGGCGCCCTGTAGTTGATGGGCGAAATGAAGACCGAGGGAGGCCCAGACTTTTACGTCTGTCACTTCGTAGAGCAGGGATGTGGAATTGGCGATAGGAATGTCATTTACCAGGCGGACGGCCTTAATGCAGTCCTTTGCGAGGTCATCGGCGAGCCGCATGGGAGTGATGCGGCTGGAAATGCGTTTATGCGCCAGCAGGCTGTCTACATATTCTTTCACGGGCACATAGGCGGGGTCGGTGACAGGATGGTCGATGAGGCGGTCGACGAAGATATAGTCGACGCTTTTCGTGGCCGTATCCAGCGCAAGAAAGCCTTCGCTGTACAAGCTGAAATCCCAGGTAAAATCGAAATAGGAGGCGAGACGCAGAGGTGTCTGGCCGGCGAGGGCGCAAGCTTCGAGCAATGGGGCCGCCCGTGGGCCATAACGGCGAATGAATTCACCGCGGAAGATCGAATCGGGAGTATCGGGATCATAAAGCAACCGGCCCCAGAGCATATAGAAGAGCCATTGCCGCTGGAAGGCGTATTTCCAATCCGCATGAGCCAGCAGCCCGGGATTGGTGAAATAATCTTTGGCGGGGATATAGGTTTCGGAGCCCACGATATAACCACCCGTATAGGGCTGGCTGTTGGTCTTTATATGCGCGCGGATGAACCCGGGAACTCCCCAGCGGAGACAGAAGAAATCTTCATTGCGCGCGGTCCAGACGATCTTGTAACTGGTGGGAAGGGGTTTGAAATAGGTGTCATATAGTCGCCCGCCGTGCACCTTGATCAGCCGGGTGGTGGAATGGGCGTGGGACCAGTTGTATTTCAGACCGGCCCAGATCGGGGGTTCGAGAAAATCGAACGTACCCTCCTCGTCGATGGCTTTCCGGGTGAGGCGCTCGGTTTCGATGCTGGTGAGGCCCAATGAGCCCGTCCCCCCGGAGAAAGGGATGCGGTGGATGAGCTTCGTCTTCCGACCTGCGTCGCGCATGCCGGCGATAATGGTCTCCTTCATCCAGTCCTCGCGTTTTTGGGGAGTCATGCCTCCCATTCCTTCACCAAGCGTCAGACCGAAACCGGTGAGGTCCGGGTATTCCTGCAGCACCTGGGTGACGCTTTCCCGCGTGTAGCGCCGGATGATCTCCGAGGTGTCGCCATCGACAAAAAAATGGTGTTGGAGATTGTTCAGCTCAACGCTGTGGGTCCTGGCGAATTCGGGGCTGACGAAAATATTGAACGGGACCAGGTAGGTGTCGATGCCGCGCTCTTTTGCCATGCGGAAGATGCTGTGAAAGAGGGTCTGCCATTCCTTCAATTCGCTGTCGGAGAAGGGGCAGGCTTCCGGGAAGTTGCGGGCGCGGATCATATACGGGTAGGGGTGGAGGTTGCAAAGGCAAAGAGCATTGAAGCGGTTGTTTACCATCATATCCAAAAAGGCCTTCCAGAAGAGGGTGTCCCGGCAGGTGGCGTAGTGTTGGTCCAGCGCATAGCTATGCCGGTAAGTATCCCAGGGCAGATCGAATTTGATGGCACGGAAGGGAAAATGAGGATGGTCGTGGCTCGGCCGGATCTTGTCCGGAGGTATTCCGCGCGCGATGGTTTCGGAAAGGGCAATGCTGCCATAGATGAGGCCCCTGTCGTCCCCGCCTTTGATTGTGATGGTCCTGCCTGCGGGTTCGATGGCGAAAGCTTCCTTTTCAAGGTGAACGCTGTCTATGATGAGGCGAATAGAGAGGTGGCGGGTCCCGGATGTCATCAAACGCGCTGCCGCATAGACTGCCGCGGGACGGTGGCGGTCGTATTGCCAATCCGGGGGACTTTGGCACCGGCCTGCCAGGGGGATGAGGAAGATGGTGGCTATCAGGAATTTCATATGGCGATAGATGTGATTATGGCTCCCACTGAAGCGCGAAATATTCACAGGATGAGTCTTTGCCGTTTTCGAGGTCATGTGGTACTCCGGAGGGCAGGAAGACAAGGTCGCCGCCGGCCGCGTCGAGATAGCTATTGGCGATATGCATCCGGACATGACCGCTGCGGAGGAGGATGATCTCTTCATTCCGGTGAACATGCTGCGGGTGGCTGATCTCG
>DASYSV010000314.1:0-12097 GCA_036010185.1 Puia sp. | reverse complement strand
ATACTGCCGGCGGATTGGTGAATGGGGACGTCGTCACCGTATCGCTGACGAGCAATGCGGTCTGCGCCAGCCCGGATACGGTGACCAGCCTGCCTTCTATCGTTGCTGTGTTGCCGCGACCGGGTGTGACCATCTCGGGTGATACGGTGGGTGATCCCGCTGCCACTGACCACCTGGTTTCGATAGTGGTGAACGGCGGAGTAAATCCTGTCTATCTTTGGCAGGACAGTACGAGCGCTCATTCCTGGCAGACGATCGGCGGCGCCGCTGGCGGTACGGTGAACTATTCGCCGATGGTGGGCGGAGACTATGTCCGTTGTATCGTCACGGGCAGTGACGGTTGTACCGCTGCGAGCAATACGCTGTCGCTCACGGTCATTACGATTCCCAATACGGTGCGGTATTATCCGAACCCTGCCGGTCCCACCCTCTATGTTGAGAATATGGATCCCATGGATCCCATCGAAACGATCACCGTTTTCACCGCTGCGGGGAACAGGGTGATTTCGCTGGGCAATCTCACGAGCCAGGTGAAGATCGCCATCGATGTGGCTTCCCTGAATCCCGGGATATATTATGTCAGCCTGACGAGACAGTCGGGTAAGACGGATCGGTTCCAGTTTATGAAACGGTGATCGGATGGCGGGTGGTAGTCGCTCGTGATCTCATTCGCTGCGGAGCGATCTTGCCGGATTGGTCAAGGCCGCGCGGATGGCTTGAAAACTCACCGTACCCAGCGCGATGCCTACTGCAATCGCACCTGCCGCAAGAAAGATCCACCACGGGATGGCGATGTGATAGTCGAAATTGTCGAGCCATTTATCCATCGACCACCACGCAATGGGGGCTGCTATGAGCAGAGCGATCAGTACTAGCCTTATAAAATCCCCGGAAAGGAGCGTCACGATGCCTGTGACCGAGGCGCCAAGCACCTTCCGGACGCCGATCTCTTTGATCCGGGCCTCCGCCATATAGGCGGCGAGTCCGAATAATCCCAGACAGGAGATGAGGATGGTCAACCCGGCGAACAGAGCCGTAAGCGTGGCCGTCGTCTGCTCGTCGTTGAATTTGCGCGCATATTCCTGGTCGATGAAATGGTATTCGAAAGGATATTCGGGGTTGTAGCGTCGGAAGATATCCCCCATTTCCGCCAGGCTCTGTGCAGTGGGTTTGGCACCGTTGAGCCGGATATGCATAAGGTTGAACCAATTGGCTTTCGGACCTAGAATGATCATGGGTTTGATCGCATCGAACGGGGACTCGAGGACGAAATCTTTGACAACGCCAATGACGTGCCACCCGACATCCCAATCTCCACGATTGATGATCTGGCCGATAGGGTCTTTGAATCCCATGGCTTTTGCCGCCGCCTCGTTAAGTACAACGGCCGTTGAATCGGTCGGATATTGTTTGGTGTCGATGTCTCTCCCTTGCAGGAGCCGGAGACCGGCCGTTTTAACGATACCGCCGTCCTCATTGAAATAATTGAAATCGATATGAACGTTGGGGTTTTTTCCCTTCCAGAAGGCGCCGTTGACCTGCCAACTGGTCGATAGGGGTGCACTGGATTTTGTGACGGCAAGCGCGATGCCCTTATCGAGGAGCTCGCTTTTGATAAGATCGTATTTGCCCGCGACGTTGCCTGACAGATAGGTCCATACGATATTGTCCTTGTTATAGCCTGTCTCCCTGGTTTGGGCATATTGCACCTGCCTGCGAATGATGAGGGTCGAGACGATGAGGATGATGGCGAAGGTGAACTGGAGGACCACCAGTGCCTTGCGCGGGGAACCGAGTGAAACGAAGGTTCCGAACCAGGAGGGGGCGTGTCGAAGCAGCCCCCGACGAAGTTCCTTTTGATGCGCCTTTTTGAAATATCCTTTCAGCACGGACACCGGCCGGAAGGCGGAAAGGAAAAAGGCGGGGTAACTGCCGGCGAGGACTCCGGTGAAGATGATGAAACCTGCGAAGGACAGCCAAAAGATGGGGTTAACATATTCGACCACCAGCTGTTTTTGGGTCAGCAGGTTGAAAGGCCCCAGGCACACCTGAACCAATAGAAGCGCGATACCCCCGGCGACGGCGGACAGCAGGATGCTCTCGCCCAGGAACTGTCCGATGAGTGAACTCCGGAGGGCGCCCGATACCTTCCGGATGCCTACTTCCTTCGCGCGACGTTCACTGCGCGCCGTGCTCATATTCATAAAATTGATACAGGCAATGAGGAGAATAAAGACGGCGATGGTCAGGAATACCCTTACCGTCTCTATCCTGCCTCCCGCAGGAACGCCATTCTCGAAATTCGAATAGAGATGCAGCCTGCTCACCGGATAAAGGAAAGCCTCATTTACATTGACGCCTTTCACATGCTGCTGATAGATATTCCGGATCTTGTTGTTCAGCCGGGCAATATCGGTATGTGGCCTGACCAGGACGTAGTTACGGATAAAGTTATGCTCCCAGTCGGAGTCGTCCTGGTTTGTCCGCACGAGATATTTCCAGGGCAGTAGGTATTCGAAATCGAACCCGGTATTGTTGGGGAGGTCCTTCATCACTCCCGTGACGGTATAATCATACTTATTGTCGAGGCGCAGGGTCTTGCCCATGGCATCGGCATCTCCAAATAGGGCTCTGGCCGCCTTTTGGGTGAGTACGATATTATTCGGGTCCTTCAATGCCGTGAGCGGGTCGCCTTTCAGCATCGGGAAACCGAACATCGGCAGGAAATCCGTATCTGCCGCTGCACCTGTAAGGTCTATCTTTTTATCGCCAATGGTGAAAAGCTGGCTTGCGTCCCAACTCAGCCGGCTGGCCCTTTCGACTTCCGGATAATCCGTCTTTAGCGCCGGCCCCAGCGGCGAGGGCGTAATATTCCGGCACTGGATGCCATGCAGGTACTTCCCGCGGTTCCATCCCTGATAGAGCCGGTCACTGGCCGGGTAGGTGCTGTCAAAGCTGAATTCGTTGTGTACCCACATTAGGATCAGCAGGGCGCTGGCCATACCGATCGCCAGACCGACGAGGTTGATCAGCGAGAAGGCTTTGCCGCGCCATAGATTGCGCCACGCTACTTTCAGGAAATTGGGAAACATACAGGGGGGCGGCGAATTGCGTGCCGCTGTTGCGCATATTGGTTATCAGGTGGATGTGATGGTTGGTCGGGTGGCGCGGTTCGGGGATGATACAGTGGGTGTACGGTTTTGTTACAGTGGGGGCGGGGGCTGCTCTCCCGGATGATGCACGAAATACACCCTATTCCCATCGGGGTCTTCGATCAGGTAGGATTGGTTGCCTTCTTCGTCTTCGCTCGGGGGTTTCCCGGAGGAAATACCGCGTTCTTCGAGCCGCCGTGCGATCTCCACCACATCGCCGCCGCGAAAATGCAACAGGTTGTTTTCGAGATAACCCTGATAGAGCGCGACGCGACAAGTGCCATATTGCATGACGACACGTTGCTCCCCGATGCTTCCTTCCGTCTGCCGGAAACCCAGCTTGTGATAGAAGGCGACGGAGGCAGCGATGTCGGCCACATTCAGACACAGCTCGAACCAACCCAGTTGGATATCTGCCATGAAGCTTATTTTTTTTCAAAGATATATCTTGTTCATGATCGCCGGTGATGGATGTATATTTACGTCCATGAAAAAGTGGTTTGTTTTTATATCCGGCCTGTTGCTCACCGCGGGAGTCCGCGCGCAGCAGGCTGCGGGTACTGCGGCTTCGCTGGTCATTCCGCGCAACGTCCTGCAGCCATTTGAGGACAGCCTTTCCTATATCCTGACCAGCCGCGCCGACTGGCATCCTTTTTCCCGGACGCCGGAAGAATGGCAAAGATCGCTGCCGGATTCTGTCCTGAGGCGAATTGTCCATGAAGGCGAGGCTGAATTGGGTTTTGAGTTCAAGCCTCTTCCGGCCACGCTTCTGCTGGAATATTCACGGACAGGCAACCGGACGCATTATGAAAATGTCTCGTTTGGAAAGCGGAATGCTTTGTGGCGTCTCATCCTGGCAGAATCCGTGGAAGGGCAGGGCCGGTTTACCGATAAGATCGCCGATGGTATCTGGAGCATCTGCGAAGAGAGCTATTGGGGGGTGCCTGCGCATCTCGGGCTGCAAAAGGCCGGGGTAGGCTTGCCGGATGTCGCCGACCCAACGACCGATCTCTTTACCGCGGAGACGGCCGCCGTTCTCGCGTGGGCGGACTATTTCAACGGGGCACAGCTGGATAAGGTGTCGCCGCTGATCCGAAAGCGTATATACGACGAGGTTAGCAGACGGGTTTTCGCACCTCTGGCGACGGCGAAATACGGATATTTGGGCGGCGGCCGTACGGACGTTAAGCTGAGCAACTGGGCCCCCTGGGTCATGTCCAACTACTGCACCGCCGCATTGCTGTTGGAAAGGGACAGCGCCCGCAGGCTGGATGAGATCCGGCGGGCCATGCATTATACCGATCTGTATATCGATGGGCTAGGGGAGGACGGCGGGTGCGAAGAAGGCCCTACCTATTGGACGGCGGCCGGAGGTTGTGTGTTCGATGTGCTCTGTCTTCTGAAAGATGCCACGAAAGGCCGTATCGACCTTTATGACCGTCCCATCATCAGGAGCATGGCGCAATACATCTATACGGTGCATATCGCCGGCAACTATTATGTCAATATCGCCGATGCCGCTCCTCAACTGGCCCTCGACGGCCCGATGGTCTATCGTTTTGGCAGGGCGATCGACGATGCCGTGATGGCGCATTTCGGAAGCTGGCTGGCCCACACCTCGCCCGCATCGCCGGAGACCTATGAGCTATTTCACCGTACGAGGGCGTTGTACAACCTGCTGGCCCTGGGTGACTGCGACCGTTATCCTGCGTCCGAACCGAGGGTTGAGAGGGCCTGGTTGGGTGAGATCCAGCTCATGACGGTACGTGGCCCCAACGGGCTTTTCCTCGCCTGCCATGGCGGCACCAATGGGGAAAGCCATAATCATAATGACGTAGGGGATTTCATTATTTATAAGGGCGGCCGGCCCGTGATCATCGATGCCGGCTCGGGTACGTATACGGCGCGCACATTCTCCGGCCATCGGTATGATCTCTGGTTCAACACATCCGCTTATCATAATCTGCCCACGATCAACGGCTATCAACAACATGACGGTCTCGCCTATGCGGCGACGGATGTAAGATACCGGTTTGATGATGAGGGCATCGTTTCCCTGAGCATGGACATTGCCAGGGCCTATCCGGCGACCGCGGGTGTCGCCAGTTGGGTGCGTACGGTCCGGATGGAGAAAGAGAAGGGAATAAGCGTAACCGACCGTTACAAGGCCGCTGCGCCCTTGCGGAGCCTGACGCAATCATTTATGACGGTGGATACCGTCGACCTGGGCCGGCCGGGGGTGATTGTATTCGACGCAGGGGACGACCAGCGGGTGATGCTGAATTATGACCCCGCGATCTGGACGGCTTCCGTCGGGAAGGTAGAATTCGGGATACCCGAGGAACAGGGAGTTCGCGAGCATTGGCAAGGCAAGCCAATTTACCGCGTACTGTTGACGGCACGCAAAATGCCTTCGGCGTCGACGATACGCTGGGTTTTCAGATAGATGGAGTAACTGACCGCTAGAGGTATTTCAACCATTTCTTTTCCGGATGTGCTGGTCCGTTATGGCGAACTGTATATCCGAAGTATCCCTTTCGGGGCTGATGCTGACGGTGGCATCAGCCATTGGGGAGCTGCCGGCCGTGTCCGCCACGATACCCTTTATCGAGCCCCTTACCCTCGCCGGGGAAGCCGACGTGGGCCTCGCCGAACCGTCCGTCTTCACCTGGGACACGGCGTGCAGCAGATGAAAAACGCTGAAAAACGTGGTCAGAATGACATATTTCCTCATAGCGAAGGGGGTGTGGGAACCTCCTGCTAAAATTACGGGCAAATTCTGCCGTCTTTGGACAATAGCGTATGATTGGGGAAATGCACCTGTCCACCGGTGAATGGCGGTCGCGGATGGATCGATGGGTCGTCGGATGGATCAACGGGTCGCGGACGGGTCAACCTTCGCCGCTGAGGGAAAGCCCCGGCGTTTCGGTTTCTTCGGATTCCAGGTTATCGAAGATATCACTCCTGGTGTCACCATGCAACCGGGGATGGTCGTAGAGGATGACGGGGGAGGAAAGCATAATGCGGTTGTCTTCGCCTATGAGCACGGGAAAGGTCCGGTCATTGATACAATCTTTGACAGCCTCTTCCCATTCGGGACCGGGGTTTTGGTTGGAGACGAATTCTCCGTCGCGTATCCGCAGGATGGTATGAGTGGAAACGAACGCATGTTTAAGGACTATTTCCGCGGTGACCGGGGCAGTCTCTTCCGGTATGGTACCGTTTTCTACACCGACCACGATCCGGAAAGCAGTATCCGTCCCTTCGATGGGAAAGGCCTGCATCAGGACGCGTCCTTTGAGGTCCGCCGGCGAGGCCGGAGTGGATATAAAATAACAGGCCGCCCGGGCCTGGAGGAGTTTTTCGATCGTCGTCTCCCTGGGGGAGATTTCACGTTCGACCGCTTCCCCGGGTTTTTCGACCTGAAGGAATCTGACGCGTACCGATAACCGCATAGCCGGCGTTCCCTTCACGACAAGGGCGGTTTGCATCCGGCAATGCATATGCGGATTGAACGGGCAATACCGTTCGGGATAAAGAACTCCAAACGGGGTAGGAGGTCTGTTGCCAGGCGTTTTTTCCAGAAAGGGAAATAAGCTGTATCCCTGATAAAGAAGGGTATGCACCAACTCATTCAGTATCGCTTCTTCTTCCGAAAGATTGGTATCCGGATTCATAGATGGTAACTGGTATGGGATTGTTCAGTAAATTGCAGCAAAAGTCGAACCATATACGTATTTTTCGACCTGGATTTTTTCACCGCCTTATGTGGAAAGCCGCTACTGTGGCGATTTTTCCCCAGCCGACCGTAAAAATTGAGAAGGAACAACATTTGCTAAAAGACCGTACCACCGAAGACCAACCTAAATATGCGGATAAAAAAGCTAACCTTGACTATCGGATTGCTGGCCTTCCTTCATCTGGCCTATGGACAATTCGAAGGAATACTCTATTACGATTGTACGATCAAGAACAAAACGCTCACGACCCTCTATGAATCCAGGACCAAGATACTCCTGGAAGCAAAGACATACCCGATGAAGGAGGGGGCGGCCGATATCTCCAAAGGAAAGGAACAGGATGCCCTGATCTTCGATTTCGGCACGAATAAAATGACCCGTCTTTCCTCCCGTCATAAGCAAGCCCTTACGACCGCGATGGGACCGGTGACCGCGGACCGGGCGGCGGATCCGAAGGAAGGCGATCTGACCATCCAGGACGCCGGGGCGGAAAAGGTCAACGGATACGACTGTCATCATTTCGTCGTCACGATCAAAAATAAGAAGAGCGATCTTTGGATCACGAAGGATCTGGGCACCTCATCCCTGTGCCTGGTTGCCCAATTCGACTATTATCCCGCCGGCTCGCTGCTTTATGACAAGCTGAAGGCGGTGGGTGGAGATGGGGTCGTTGTCCGGTGTGAGGCGGGTGGTGTCACCGTCAACCTGACCAATGTACAGCGAAAGACGGTACCTCCTTCCTTTTTCGAGATACCGGAAGGGTATTCCAAAAGCTAACGGGCATCCGCATGGAGTTTTTGCATGTAGCCTTACCACATATCGATTTTGTTCAGCGCAAGGGCAGTCATCTGGCCATCGCAGGCGAGACAGGCTCAGGAAAGAGCACCCTGCTTAGGACCATCGCAGGCCTGGCCACCCCCGCAGCCGGAACCGTCTTTTTTGAAGGTGTCAGGGTCCGGGGTCCGATGGAACGGCTGATCCCCGGGGAGCCAGGCATCGCCTGGCTCTCGCAATATTTCGAGCTTTGGCATCACTATACGGTGGAAGAAGTGCTTACTTACAATAATGATCTCAGCCCGGAAGAGGCCGACGGGCTTTACCGGTTGTGCCATATCGATCATCTGCTCCGGCGTCGCACCGACCAGCTATCGGGGGGCGAACGACAAAGGATAGCGCTGGCTCGTCTGCTCGTCCATCCGCCCCGGCTACTATTGCTGGACGAGCCGTTCTCCAATCTCGACATGATCCATAAGCGTCTGCTGAAAACCGTCATCCGGGACGTCACGGAAAAATATGGGATCACCTGTATCCTCGTCTCGCATGATCCATATGATACCCTGTCCTGGGCGGATGAACTATTGATCTTGCGGAACGGGCGTATTCATCAGCAGGGTTCTCCCCGGGAGGTGTACTCAAGACCCGTGGATGAATATGCAGCCGGATTATTGGGGGAATATAGCCTTGTCAACGGCGAATTTTTGCGGCCCGAAGCCCAAACAGCCTTCTTTTTTTCCGCACATCCTTAAAATTGTCTGCACTGCGGCTCGCTACCCTACCTTAGCGCCGTCACAAAAACAATCTTCACCATGAGAAATTCTCTCCCTTTCCTGGCCCTGACCGTCCTGTTGCTTGCCCAACAGACGAGCCGGGCCCAGCAGTCGACTACTCCCGCCGCCACCGGTTCCGGCAATTACGATCCCCATGAAGCATTTGCACCGATCTTCTATCCCATGTATGGGGACGATATCCGGTCGGCAGCAGGCGCCCCCGGTCGCCAATACTGGCAAAACAGCGCCGATTACAAGATTGACGCGAGCCTCGATGACGAGAACAAATCTTTGACCGGGACAGTGCTCATCACCTATAAGAACAATAGCCCGCAGGAGCTGCCTTTCGTGTGGCTTCAGATGGATCAAAATATTTATAGTCTCCAGTCGCGTGGGGTGGCGATCACCGACCTTTCCGGCGGCCGTTGGGCCAATCGCGACCAATTCGACGGCGGTTATCAATTGAAGTCGGTGGGGCTGGTCAATGCGGCGACGGGCAAGACCTCGCCTGCCGACTATCTCGTCTCCGACACGCGGATGCAGATCAAATTGCCTGCGGCGCTGAAGACGGGCGGCGTCCTCAAGATCAGGATCGCCTACTCCTTTAAGGTCCCACAGTATGGCACCGACCGTATGGGCCGTCTCGAAACGAAGAATGGCTGGATCTATGAGATCGCGCAGTGGTATCCCCGTATGTGCGTTTTTGATAATGTCATGGGATGGAATACCCTCCCTTATCTCGGTCAGGGCGAGTTCTACCTGGAGTATGGGAATATTGAATATAATGTGAACGTCCCCTCCGACATGATCGTGGCGGGATCCGGCGAGTTGACAAATCCAGCCGAAGTTCTGACGCCGAACCAAATACGCCGTTTGGCACAGGCGCGGACCAGCGATAAGACCGTAGCCATCCGTGGCGTGGATGAGGTGACCGATCCTGCCAGCCGGCCTTCCAAAGGAAGGTTGACCTGGAGATTCAAATGCACCAACACCCGCGATGTGGCCTGGGCCGCCTCGAAGGCTTTTATCTGGGACGCAGCCCGGATCAATTTACCCAGTGGCAAAAAAGCGCTGGCCGAATCCGTCTATCCAATAGAAAGTGCAGGCGATTCAGCCTGGGGCCGGTCGACCGAATATGTCAAGGGTTGTATCGAATTCTATTCCAAATACCTTTATGAATTCACTTACCCCTCCGCGACCAATGTCGGCGGGATCGTAGGCGGTATGGAATATCCCGGTATCGTCTTCTGCGGAAGCCGCAGCCGTATGGGAAATCTCTGGGGAGTAACCCGTCATGAATTCGGCCATAACTGGTTCCCGATGATCGTCGGAAGCAACGAACGAAAATATCCCTGGATGGACGAAGGATTCAATACGTATATCAATACGGTTGCGGACAGCGCGTTCAACAATGGCGAATATTTGCGTCCTGTCAGGAGCCGGGCCCGTATGGCGCGCGCCTTCTTCGAGGCCACCAATCCCATGATGTCCATACCCGACGCAATGCCTGCGCGCGAATGGGGCACCTTATCCTATAATAAACCCGGAACGGGTCTCGAATTGCTGAGAGAAGAGGTGCTGGGTAAGGACCGTTTCGACTATGCCTTCCGGTATTATATCCACGAATGGGCGTTCAAACATCCCACTCCTTATGATTTCTTCCATGCGATGGAAAACGCCTCGGGTGAAACATTGGACTGGTTCTGGCGCGGCTGGATGTTCAACAACTGGAAGATCGACCAGGCGGTAACAGGGGTCGAATATCTGCAGGGCGACCCGTCGAAGGGCGCTACCATCACAATCGAGAATAAGGAAAAAATGCCGATGCCCGTCACGGTGGAAGTGAAAGAGGAAAATGGCACGACTAATCGCGTTCATCTCCCGGTAGAGATATGGATGAAAGGCGGAGTGTGGAAATTCCACTATTCCTCCACCAGCAAGATCATACAGGTGACGATCGATCCGGATCAGAGGTATCCGGATAGTGATCCGAATAATAATACGTTCAAACCTTAATAAGTGAAGCCGCCCCGAAGGGGCGGCTTTTTTTTTGCATATATTTGGATATGGCAAAGGAAAAAAAAATCCTCCCCGCGGCCGTTTCCATCTTCGGCGCCAAGGGAGACCTGACGAGACGCAAGCTGATCCCTTCTTTTTACAACCTCTTTATCGATAATCATCTGCCCGCCAATTTTCACCTGTTCTGCGTGGATTTCCTCCCGGTGACGCAAGACGCCTACCGCGACTATCTTCGCGAGAATGTGGATCAGTTCAGCCGGTCCGGAAAGGCGGACCAAACGAAATGGCAGGCGTTCGCGTCCCGTATCACTTATGTGCAGGGAGATTTTACAAAACCGGAGACCTATGAGCTGCTGAAAGGCGAGATCAAAAAATTCGAGACCACGGAAAAGGTGCGCGGCGTCCGTATGTTCTATTTTGCCGTGGCACCGCGTTTTATCGAGCCTATCGCCGACGCGCTTTGCAATCACAAACTCTGCAACCGCGACACGCACGATCGGATCGTCGTCGAAAAACCCTTCGGCACCGATCTGGCTTCAGCCAAACAACTCAACCGCTACCTGGGCAAACGGTTCACGGAAAAACAGATCTATCATATCGATCACTATCTTGGAAAAGAAATGGTTCAGAATATCCTGGCCTTCCGCTTTGCCAACTATGTATTCGAGCCGTTGTGGAACAACAAATACATCGATTATGTCGAGATCAGCGTCGCCGAAGAGGTCAGCGTCGGTAAACGCGGCGGTTATTATGACACCAGCGGCGCACTTCGCGACATGATCCAGAGCCATTTATTGCAGCTGCTTTGCATCATTGCCATGGAGTGTCCCGATTCATATGACGCCGAGGCCATTCGCGATGTGAAAGTAAAGGTGCTCAAAAAGATTCGCCCCTTCACCTCCGAATCTGTATTTAAGAATGTCGTGCGCGGCCAGTACACCGCTGGCAAGGTGCATGGAGAACAACGCAAATCCTATCGCGAGGAAGAGCAGGTGGCTCCCGACTCCACCACCGATACCTATGTGGCGGCCAAATTCCTCATCGACAACGACCGCTGGAAGAATGTCCCATTTTTTCTCCGTACAGGGAAGAATATGGCCAGGCAATCCTCGGTCATCATGATCCAGTTCAAGGATACCCCTCACAAGATATTCAAGGACGACATCACACCCAACCGCCTTATGATCAGCATCCAGCCCGAACTGGAAATAGGCTTGCTCTTCGAGGGAAAGGTACCCGGTCTGCACATGAAGCTCCTTCCGGTAGAAATGGACTTCATGTACCAGGGGAACTATTCGCAAAATTTGCCGGAAGCCTATGAAGCCCTTCTTCTCGATGTCCTCGAAGGGGACGCCACGCAGTTCATGCGCGCCGACCAGATCGAATGGGCCTGGAAGGTCGTCATGCCGATATTGGACGCCTGGAGGAAAAATCCAAAAAAAGGGTTGCAATTCTATGAAGCCGGAACCTGGGGCCCATCGGCTGCCAATGCATTGTTGAAGGGCTATTCCAAAGAATGGTTCGTCCTCGACCACCCTGCGGGCGGAGCTACGACTCCCGCAGCCTTCGATGACGTGCATGCGCCCTCGCAGGACTTTAACGGCGGGAAAAACGTCCGGGGCACAGCCGATAAGGCAAC
>DASYSV010000311.1:0-12733 GCA_036010185.1 Puia sp. | reverse complement strand
ATCCTGACTGCCGCCATCATGGCTTTTTACTTCTTTTACGAGGCGTTCATCCAATGGATGACCCGGCATTTCCCACACCGGTTCTTTACGACGAATGGGTTTCTCCTGTCGTTTGGGCTGGGGTTGCTGATCGCCGTATTCCTGGTGGTGAAAAAGGGTAGAGGCACGTTCTCGCGGCTGTACATGTTCCTGAATGTACTCCTGATCATATATATCGTGACCGATGCCGGCGGGCTTATCGTAAAGGCCCTCCATCCTCCCGTTAATCCTTTGTCCGTGAAAGATGAAGGCACCCCCCCGTGCGGGACATGCGCCAAGCCTAACGTTTATTTTCTCCTTTTCGATGAATACGCCGGCAGTCTTGCGCTCAAAGAGCAATATCATTTCGACAACGACCTGGACAGTTTCCTGCTCAGACAGGGGTTCCATATCAACGGCCGAAGCCGCTCCAATTATAATCTTACGCCATTCTCGATGGCTTCCGTGCTGAATATGGCCTATATCGAAGGGATAAAGGAACCCCTGCATATCGTGTCGCAGGATTACACCAACACCAGCCAGCTGATCAGGGATAGCCGCGTGGTCCGTATCTTTTCCGCGGAAGGCTATGCGATAAAGAATTATTCCATCTTTGATCTCGCCGGCCATCCCGCGCCGGCCTGGCAATCCTTCTTACCCCTGAAATCGCGGCTTATCACGGCAAGAACGATGGGACAGCGGCTGGAAAGACATTGGAATTCCCTCGTCATCAGAGACCTGGGGATAAGGCATTTCGTCGTTCAGGATTACATGAAATATGCCGCCTCGAATGAGGAGTTCCTTACTGCCGTGGCGTCGGAGGCGGACCACAACGACGGTCGGCCAAAATTCATCTACGCCCATTTCATGATGCCGCATTTCCCTTATTTGTTCGACTCCCTGGGACGCCGGAAAAGCGACCGCGAGATATATGAGGAGAGATCCACCAACCCCTCTTCCGCTTATCTTGGTTATGTCCGCTACACTAACCGTCGTCTGGAGCCTTTGCTCGCGAGCATCCGTCGGAACGACCCCGGCGCGGTCATCATCCTGTGCGGCGATCATGGCTATCGCGGATGGGCCAACCGGCAAAACCCCACCTTACAATTTCACAATCTGAATGCTGTCTACTTCCCGGATCACGACTATAGCCGATGGAATGACAGTACCGCGTTCGTGAACCAGTTCCGGATCGTCTTCGACCAGCTGTTCCATGCAGAATTTCCCTTGCTCAGGGATAGTACGGTGCTGCTTAGCGAATAAGGACTATTGCTTTCTTTTCAGGAAACGACTTTCATAGAATCGATAGCTGAGTGCCGCGAGCCCCACGGTCAGTGCTGCCGATGCCAGAAAGAAGAGGACTGCCGGTCCGCCTTTGACAAAAGAGAAAATTAAATAGATCGCAAAGGGGTGCAAAAGGTAGACGCCATAGGAGATCCTGCCCAGGTAGCGCAATGACGGCATTTCCAGCCATCCGGCGGGCCGGGTCATAACGCGCAGGATCAACAGCGCGGAAAGGGCGGCATACAGCTGGTAAAGGCTGACGTGGTAGTGATAGCTGATGACCAGCAACCCGGTGAACAGAGCCGCCGCCACCCAACCCGTCTCGCGGCGCTGAAACAGACGGTAAATAGCCGTCCGCCTTCCATCCGTTGCCCCGTGATAGAACAGCAACAGTGCCGACAGCCCGCCGATCGCCATGCAATCGATCCTGGTCCTGAAAAGCAACGCATGAAGCCAGGTATCGGGTCCATAAAACACCCTAAGCGCCCCGATGGCTGCCGCCCAGAAGAGGATGATTCCAATAAAGACGCAGGCTAGCGTTTGTGGCCGTAACCGGCGGATGAGGAAGGGCCAGCTGAAATAGAACTGTTCTTCCGGACCGATGGACCAGAGCTGGACGAGGATCTTCGGCAGCAGACCGGAAGCAAATGCGACATTGGGGAGGAGCAGGGAGCCCAGGAGCATGCCATTCGTGAAAATATCGGTATCCGTCTCATGGAAGAGGAAAATGGAGATACCATACCCGGCGAACAGTACGAGATAATAGAGCGGCCAGATGCGGAGGGCGCGGTTGATGAAGAAGCGTTTCATCCTGATCGTCCCAGACTGCTTTTTCTCTGTCAGCAGCAATCCCGTGATCAGCAACCCGCTCAGCACGAAAAAAAAGGTAACGGCCACACCCCCGAGAAAAGCGTTGAAACCCGGATCGACGAGACCCTTCATTCCCCGCAACTGCCGCATTTCTTCGACATGGGTGAAAAGGACCAAGAAGGCCGCTATTGCCCTTAGTCCTGAAAGACCCGGATAATAGGGTTTGGTCACTATTTCCCCTCCAGTTTATTACAATATTCCAGTGAGCCCAGACGGAAGAAAATGGGGAGCCGGAGGGCCTTTTGGATCACCAGCTCTTGTTTGCAGAAAAAACCCAGGGAAGGGCCGGCCGTGAAGCGAACAGACGGGAAGGTATCCTTTATCGGCATAACGAACATCCGCTTGAATTCAAGATGATCGGGTATGAATTTATCCACTTTGGGCGCGGACGGGGTCTGGGCCGGGAGCGCCCTTATAAGTATTGAAAAACATACAACAAGAAAAGTTTTTTTTCGTTGCACGCGGTATCCCTCCTTTTTATGTAAATTTACGGCCTGATTTTTGTGGTTCGCGACCCTTTTTTTGCTAAATGGAAAAAGGATAGGAGCAAAACCCCTGATTTACATGGCTTTAAGTCAATCATTACAGCAAAAATTACTCCAAAAACTGTCTCCGCAGCAGATTCAGTTAATGAAACTGTTGCAGGTACCCACGGCCAACCTTGAAGAACGGATCAAGGAGGAGCTGGAGGAGAACCCTGCGCTCGAGGTGACGGAAGATCATGAAGATGGGCTGGGCGAGGAGTCGAAGGAAGAATTCGAATCTGAAGAATATGATGAAAAGGATGGCAGCGAGGATGAATATGACAACATCGACATCAGCGAATATGTCAACGATTCCGATGACGACGTAGCGGATTACAAGTTGCGGGATGATAACTACCCGGATCAGGATGAAGACAGGGTGATGCCACATAGGGTAGAAACCTCTTTTCATGAGCTGTTGCTTGATCAGCTCGGCATGCTGGTCGTCGACGACCGGACACGCAAGATCGCCGAACAGATCGTCGGTAGCATCGACGACGACGGGTACCTGCGTCGGGAAACGGCCTCCATCGCTGATGACCTGGCATTCCGCCAGAATATCGAAACCACCGAAGAGGAGATCGACGGGTTGATAAAAAAGATCCAGCAGTTCGATCCGCCCGGTGTCGCCGCCCGCGATCTCCAGGAATGTTTGCTGATCCAGCTTCACCGGAAAAAGAACGGCCATAAGAGTGTCGACGTAGCCATCGACGTCCTCACCTACTACTTCGACGAGTTCACCAAGAAACATTACGATAAGATCCAGCGTGGTCTCAATCTGACCGACGATTCGCTGAAAGAGGTAATTAACCAGATCATCAAGCTCAACCCCAAGCCGGGGGGCGATGTCACCGAGGTCAATAAGGCCGAAAGCTATGTGATCCCGGATTTCTTTATTGCCAACACCGGGGGGAAGCTGGAATTGTCGCTCAACTCCAAGAATGCCCCCGATCTGCGAATCAGCGAAGGGTATAAGGAAATGCTCAAGGAATATGACCGGGGCAGCAAGAAGGACAAACGCCAGAAGGAGGCCGTGCTCTTCATCAAGCAAAAGATCGATGCGGCCAAGTGGTTCATCGATGCGATAAAGCAACGGCAGCAGACCCTCTACAACACCATGCATACGATCATGGACTACCAGCGCGATTTCTTCCTGACGGGAGACGAGACTACGCTGCGTCCGATGATCCTCAAGGACATAGCAGAACGGACCGCCCTCGATATCTCCACCGTCAGCCGCGTTGCCAACAGCAAGTTCGTTCAGACCGAATTCGGCACCTACCGGTTGAAATTCTTTTTCAGCGAATCGCTCAGTACCGATACCGGCGAGGAGGTCTCGACAAGGGAGGTGAAGAAGATACTCAGCGATCTGATCGAAGGGGAAAGCAAGAAGAAACCGCTCAGCGATGAAAAGCTGACGGAGCTGCTCCAGGAGCGGGGATACAATATTGCCCGCCGCACCGTAGCCAAATACCGCGAACAATTAAATATTCCCGTCGCCAGACTCAGGAAGGAATTATGACCGACACCACTGTAGCCGCCAGGACCGATACTCCGGTCGCAGCCAGCCCCATAATACGGATACTGGCAAAAGGGATCACCTACCTCTTCCACCCGCTGTTCATTACCACGTATGTGATGGGGTTCCTGATCTTTTTCCACCCCTTTGCCTTCGTCTCGTTCGACCACAAGGATAAGGTGTTGAAGTTCATCAATATCGTTTTTTGCGATGCATTTCTGCCATTATTTTCGGTTTTCTTGATGTGGAGGCTGCAATTTGTCCAATCGATGCTGGTGCGAAGTCAAAAAGACAGGACCATTCCCTATATGATGGCTATGATCTTTTATTGGTGGACCTGGCATCTGTATCAGAATTGGGAAGAGGTACCCGTCTCGGCGATCCACTTTCTGCTGGGCGCGTTCCTGGCGATCTGCGTCGCATTTTTCTGCAATATCTTTTTTAAGATCAGCATGCATTCGGTCGCCATGGGCGGGGCGCTGATGTTCTTTGTACTTTTTGGGTTTACCGATACTTATGCGTCCGGCTTGTATATTGCCGTTGCATTGCTTCTGACCGGGCTCGTTTGCAGCTCGCGGCTGATCCTGGCGGAGCATTCGGGATTCGAGGTATGGACGGGCCTGCTTGCCGGCATGGTGACGCAACTGGTAGCATGGCAATTTTAGCCGCGTCCGGGCTAAAAAAGAAAAGCCCAACCATAGGGTACGAACCTATATTGAGCTTTTTCACCTTCAAACCATCTGAAGTGTGCGTCCATGCTAGCTGTTAAGTATCTTCGATCGGCTTAGGTATTTTTTGGTCGGGTAATAGATAAATAAACAAGAACCTTCTTTTATAAGATCGATGATCGTCTCCGACTCATCGGCGGGAACAGCCGGGCAACCGTAGCTCCTTCCACAAAACCGGTTCATCTCCAGGAAATCCGGACCGACATATTCGGAACCATGCACCACTACACCGCGCGAGATGGCCCTGTCATTGAAACCTCTTTCCATCCCCCTGATACGCAACGACAGCCCATTGTTTCCATAATAGGTCCCCTGCGTGACATAAAAACCCAGCGAGCTTTTATGCGAAGAAGAATTGTTGGAGAACGTTCTTGCGAATTCGCCTCCGGAATTCCTCCCATGCGCCACATAAGTATTCACCAATACGGTCTTCGTATCCAGATCGACGATATATAGCCGCTTGTTACGCGAAGACTGGCTCAGATCGCAGATGGATAAAATATTCGTCTTGTTCAGCCAGTGGTGATCGAGCAGATAATAATATCCTTTAAGAGCATACTCGAAGGCTTTTTTGGTCAGCCCCAGCTCTTTCAGATCGATCTGCGTATATAGGTTATTGACTTCCACGGCAAAGGCTGCCGCCTTCGCTGCTTTTTTTGCATTCACCGGGCCACCGGCGATCAGCACGTTAACCGGCAAAACGAATGCGACCAAAACGCACAGGAATCCCGGATGTAGAATACGACGACGCATGTTTCAAAGGTTTTATCTGCCGACCTGCTTCTCATAAGCTGGCGCTATTTTAAAACGGCCGGGTATCTAAAATATTATCTATTTTCTACTTGTGCAAGAGTCTTTTATGAAATCTTTTTATTGTGTGGCCGGCCGGTTTTCTACCCCTGAAAATTATACCCTTATACCTTCACCAGCTTCCATTTACCCTGCCGGAAAATGAGATAACTGACCACACTGAGGCTGGATTCGGCCACGACAATGGCTATAAACACGCCTGTAGGGCCCTGACCCAGGAAGATGGCCAGGAACCAGGCAAGGGGGATCTGGAAAGCCCAGAAAATGAACAGGCTGATAATGGTGGGGGTCCGGGTATCCCCGGCTCCATTGAACGTATTGGTTATCACCATCCCAACCCCATAAAAGACATACCCCAGGCTAATAATATGCAACGAACGGACGGCAATGGCCTGGACATTAGGGTCGGGATTGAGGAAATCGACGATGGGCTCGGCGGCCACCAAAAATAATAATGATACGAGGCTCATAAACAAGGCATTATAAAGGGCCGCTGTGCGCACCGACGCGACCGCTCTTTCGGGCTGTCCGGCCCCCAGATTTTGGCCGACAAGGGTTGCGGCTGCGTTCGACATCCCCCAGGCTGGAAGGATAAAAAAGATAATTATCCGTATCGAGACCTGGTAGCCGGCTATTGCCGTATCATGGAAAGAGGCGATGATCCGGGCCATGGCGATCCAGCTGGCTGTGCTGATGAGGAATTGCATCGCTCCCGTCCAGGCGATCTTTGCCAGGCCACGCATGATGGCCGAATCGGGCTTGAAATGCCGAGCTATGATCCGGATCAGGCCGCGTCCGCGGACAAGATGATACAGCTGGTAACAGACCCCGATACCTCTGCCGATGGTCGTGGCCATGGCGGCGCCCGGTAGTCCATAATAATGGACCAGGATAGGACAGAGCAGGATGTTAAATCCGTTGGCTATCCATAGCGACCACATCGCCATAGCCGCATTGCCGGCTCCCCGAAAGATGCCATTGATGAGAAAGAGCAACATGATCACGATGCTGCTTTCGAAAATAATGCGGGTAAACGACTGTCCGATCCGGACGGCTGTGGGAGAGGCTCCCATCACCCCGAGGATCTGCGGCGCCAGCATGGCGCCGGCAACGCTAACCAGCACAGTCAGACCAAGCGTTATCAGGATCGCCTGTGCTGCAGTATGAGATGCCTCCTTTTCATTTTTTTCGCCGACGCGACGGGCGATCATTGCCGTGGCGGCCATAGCAAGTCCCATGGCCAGCGAATAAACGATCGCAAGGACAGACTCTGTCAATGCAGCGGCGGCAACCGCCTCCTTGCCCAGACGGCCTACAAAATAGATATCGACGACAGCAAAAAGGGACTCCATACACATCTCCAGGATCATCGGAATGGAAAGGAGGATGACCGAACGCCGGATGCTTCCCTGAGTATAATCCCTGTGCTCTCCCGACAAGGCCTGGCGCAGTACCAGCGCGATGCCGGAAAAAGTAGTTCCCTTTCGGTTAGACGAAGACATATGTGACTCTAAATTAATATATTTGGCGGATGAAGAATCCAGCCCTCAATAATATCTACCGATCGCCGGGTCATCGACGATAGCGGTCTTCAATGCCTGCGGATCGATCGGTCCTTCTTTGGAGTAGACGATCTTTCCGCCCGGTGCCACCAGCAGCGTATAGGGCAGCGCTCCCTGCCATTTGGGGTCGATCGCCTCTATCAACTTATATTTATCGTCTATATTGAAAATAAAATTTCGGCCGGAGGCCTGGGTCTTATCCAGGAACTCCAACGCCTTTGCTCTTTTGGCCGGTTCGTCGGCGCTGATCGAAATGAATTCGAAATCCCTCCGGCGATACATGCGGTTGATATCGATAAGATCGGGAAACTCGGCCACGCAGGGTCCGCACCAGGTAGCCCAGACATTGATCAGAAGCAATTTGTCCGTATGATTGGCGACCAGCTCCCTGAGACCGGCTTCCGTGATCGTATCCAGGTGAACCGGTTCCGCCGCCCATTCTTTTTTGGCTTTATCTATCCAATCGCTTTTCTCCGCCCATTTGATACTGCAGCCGAAGACCTTGGTCTTCGTCACAGACACCGGTTTCCCGGCTAACAGGTCCTCGATGGCATTGCGGGCATCGCTCGAATGAGGGATTTTCGTCGGCTTCTCGACATCGTCGACACGGCCGCTGTAGCGTAGCTTCCGTTCCCGATCGAAGACGAACACATGCGGAGTGGCGATGGGACCGTATTTTTTTGAAGCCTCCTCCGTAGCGCCATCATAGAGATAGGGGAAATTGAAATGTTTGGTAGACGCCCTACGCTTCATCTCGTCAAAACTGTCACCCATATCGGTATAGCCCAGCTCGTCCAGACGGATCGAGCCCGGGTCGTTGGGCATGATCGCCACCAGCGCCACTCCCTTGTCTTTATAATCCTTTGCGAGAGCCATGATCCGGTCCTCATAGGCCTGCGCGGTTGGACAATGATTGCAGGTAAATACGATCACCAGCACCTTTGCATCCCTGAAACTGGAAAGTGACCAGGTCTTTCCATCAACCCCCGTCAGCGAGAAATCCGGAGCGGTGGCGCCTATCGGCAGCGTGGGATGTTCGTCGTTATGGCTTGCTCCGGAAAAAAAGAGAAGGCCGGCGAGAAGTATTGCGATCTTCATGCGGGATATTTTATGAAAGTTACCGTAAATTAGTACACTAAAATTCTAATGAGATACCAATTCGTTTTACTGCTGCTGCTTTCGGCACGGTGCGTCTTCGCCCAGCCGATCGGCCAATTCGACGGTCATGGAGACGTAGGCACGAATGTCAAACCAGGCTCGGCCCTGTACATCCCGGCTACGGGTCAATATGTCGTCTCCGGCGCCGGCTACAACATCTGGGGCGACCACGACGAATTTCAATATGTATGGAAGAAAATGAAGGGCGACTTCATTCTCTATACACGCGCCGAATTCCTGGGTGGCTGGGTCGACTATCACCGGAAGATAGGCTGGATGATCCGCAAGAGCCTCGACGGCAATTCCCCGCATGTGAATGCGGTGGTCCATGGAGACGGATTGACGTCATTGCAGTGGCGACCGGCAGCAGGCGCGCAGACGCAGGAACACCGGCTCCGGTTAAGCAAGGTCAACATCCTCCAGCTCGAAAGAAAAGGCGACCGGTATATCATGCGTGCAGCCGTCTATGGCGAGCCATTTCAGACCGATACCCTCACTGGCGTCGACCTGGGCGATGAGGTCTATGTCGGCCTGTTCGTCGGCTCTCATAATGCCGACGTGCTGGAAACGGGGGTCTTCAGCAATGTCAGTATCGCGGTGCCCTATAAAAGTGAAGCGAACCAATCGACGCAGATGACGCTGGGCAGCAGGCTGGAAATATTGCAAATAGCCTCCGGACACCGGGACGTAATATACGAGGTCCCCTATTCCATCCAGGCCCCCAACTGGCTGCCGGATGGTCAGCATCTGATCTTCAATGATGCCAAAGGTCTCGTCTATAAATTCGATCTGTCCACCCGGACTCCCACGCCGCTGAATACCGGAGCGGTGATGTCCAATAACAACGATCACGTGATCTCCTTTGACGGACGTATGCTGGGTTTGAGCAGCTGGGTACGCGACCTCGGGGGATCGATCATCTATACAGTGCCGATCGGGGGCGGCACTCCCAAACAGATCACGCCTAAAGGCCCGTCTTATCTGCATGGCTGGTCACCCGATGGAAAGGACCTGGTATTCTGTGGGGAGCGAAATGGCGAGTTCGATGTGTACAAGGTCCCTGCCGAAGGCGGAAAAGAGATCCGTCTGACGACGACGCAAGGTCTGGACGACGGCCCCGAATATACCCCCGATGGCCGGTATATCTATTTCAACTCAGTTCGCAGCGGGCTGATGCAGATCTGGCGTATGCGGCCCGACGGAAGCGATCAGGAACAGGTGACCAATGACGACTATAACAACTGGTTCGCGCATATTTCGCCGGATGGGAAATGGTTCGTTTATCTCAGCTTTTTGAAAGAGGAAACGCCGGCCAGTATTCATCCGCCCTACAAACATGTCTATATCCGTCTGCTGCCCATCGATGGACGCGGAACGCCGAAGGTCCTGGCTTATCTGTACGGCGGACAGGGATCCATCAACACTCCGTCCTGGTCGCCCGACGGAAAACGGATCGCCTTCATCAGCAATACCGCTGCAAATTGATCAGAAAGTGATGTATATTAGGTAGTAGGTCACAAACCTTTTATCTAATTTAGCCAACCTTTTACCTAAACGCCACTCTACGATGCGTGCATATGCTTTTTTTTTACTTATGCTGTCCACTGTCATGGTCTCCGCACAGCCGGTGCGCGAGGTCAGGCTGACCCAGTTTACCCTGCAATCCTCCGCCGTCGTTCGTGCAGGAGGCGATTCGATATCTTCCGTCGGCTATTCGCCCGCGAACTACTGGTTCCCGGTCAATGTCCCCTCCACCGTGCTGACCGGACTCGTAGCCAATAAGGTCTATCCGGATCCTTATATCGGAATGAACAACATGCTGATCCCGGATGCATCCGACAACTTCAATCACCGGTATAACCTCGAACAATACAGCTATCTTCCCGGGCAGTCGAATCCCTGGAAAAAGCCATATTGGTACCGCACCACGTTTTCAGTACCCGGCGCCGACAAGGGCCGTCATTTCCAGCTGGTATTCAAAGGCATCAACTACCGCGCGGAAGTATGGCTAAACGGCCATCTGATCGCCGATTCATCGAAGATGGTGGGCATGTTCCAGGAATTCGACCTGGACGTCTCTTCAGCTATCCGCGCCGGCGGCGAGAACGCGCTTGCCGTCAGGATCTATCCGCTGGATGTCCCGGGCGAACCGGCCACGCCGCAGCTAAAGGCTCTTGGCGATTTTTATGAAAATGGAGGACCCACCGGCGACATTGGCAAGAATGTGACCATGCTCAGCTCGGTAGGTTGGGATTGGATCCCTGAAGTCCGCGACCGCAATATGGGGATCTGGCAGCCTGTGTATCTCCGCACGACGGGACAGGTTACTATCAACCGGCCGCGTATCGTGACCGAACTGCCCGATCTTCCGGATACGACTGTCGCGCGGCTCTCGCTCGATGTGCTGTTGACGAATCATGACTCGCAGACGCGTCGCGGAACGCTGCAGGTAACCATTACCCCGGAGAATTTTACCGGGCCCGCCATTCATTTTACCCGCGAAGAAGCTGTCGGCGCGTCTGAGGCGAAGACCATCCGGCTAAGTCCGTCAGATGTTGCCGAACTGACGATGCGTCATCCCCGTCTCTGGTGGCCTAACGGTTATGGGCATCCCTGGCTTTACCGTATCCGGCTTCAATACGTCAGCGGAGGCGGCATTTCCGACGACACCTCTTTCGTGTTCGGTGTGCGAACGGTAAGTTCGGCGGCGACGACCGTCAATGGCTGGGTCCGCCGCGACTTTTTTGTCAATGGCAGGAGAGTTCACCTGGCAGGGGGAGCCTGGGTGCCCGATATGATGCTCAACAGGGATCGTCAACGCTATGACTATGAGCTTCGTCTTTGCCGTAACGCCAATGTCAACCTCGTCCGTATCTGGGGCGGAGGCCTGGGTGAAACGGACGACTTCTATGAGCTGGCGGACCGTTATGGCCTGCTCGTCTGGCAGGATTTCTGGATCACCGGCGATACCAATGGCGGTTTTAAAGGCTCTTCGGACTGGCCGTTGGAGACGCATGTCTTTGTCGATAATGTGATCAGCACTATCTATCGTATCCGGAATCATCCGTCACTGCTGGTGTGGACGGGAGGTAATGAAGGGCATGCCCGGGAAGAGCTGTACAATGCCATGCGTGATAATGTCGCGGCGCTGGACGGGACCCGACCGTTCATACCCTGTTCATCCGGTTTTTCCAAGGCGCCCGCCGACTGGAAAGGCTCCTGGCCTGATGACAAGCCTGCAGGCGTTTATAGCGGGGGGCCGTATTCCTGGCAGGACGATGCACGATATTACCGGCTGGTCGACTCCGGCAGGGATTGGGTCTTTAAGGATGAGACCGGCCTGCCTTCACAGCCGCCTTACAATACATTGGCGAGGATCATTCCCAATCTCGTACCCGATAACAATCTTCCTTACCCTCTGAACGATACCTGGGGTTATCATGATGCCTGTACCGGCAACGGACACTACGACACTTACTATCAAGCCATGCTGAACAGGTTCGGCGCGCCCGTCAGCATGCGCGATTTTTCGCAGAAGATGCAGCTCCTGAATGCCGGCGGCTATCGCTCGATCTTCGAAGCGGCAGGTCACAAGCTCAATGAAACGGGCGGTGTCATGCTCTGGAAGCTGAATGCAGCCTTTCCGAGTGTCGTCTGGCAGATATACGATTGGTACCTCGAACCCAATGCGGGGTATTATTTTATGCAGCGCGCGTGCGAGCCGGTGCATATCCAGCTCAACCTGGATGATTCCACTGTGGCGCTCATCAACCGGACCTATGTGCGGCGGCCGGGACTTCACTACGATGTTCAGGTGATCGGCATGACAGGCGCGTCGCTTTTCCACCGGCAGGGTAACGCATCGCTCGACACCACAGATGTTAAAAAGGTCCTTCCGCTGAAGGATGTGCTTGCTTCGGCGACCGGGGTATCGTTTGTTTTGCTGCGGCTCACCGATGACAAGGGCGCTGTCCTCTCGCAGAATGTCTATTGGATGTCTCCCGGTCATGACTTCGCCGATCTGCACAGCATGCCTTCATCATCATTGACGGTGTCCGTGGTTTCGTCGGATCGCAGGAATGGCTATTACAATTGGACGATCCGGTTCACAAACACCACTTCGCGTCTCGCGTTTTTCCTCAATCCGCAGGTCATCGCCGGTGGAGAGGAGGTATTGCCAAGCTTTTGGTCCGATAATTATTTCTCTGTTCCGGCGGGGCAGTCTGTCACGGTACATGTCAGCTGTCCTGGTTCGATGCT
>DASYSV010000263.1:0-3162 GCA_036010185.1 Puia sp. | reverse complement strand
TCTCCGGCAAATTTTTTGTACGGGTAGGCCTATGACGATATATTATTGTTACGATGCTTATTGCGGTTGGTGTTATGGGTTCAGCCCGGTGATCCGTCGGATCTACGAGGAATATCGCCATGTCCTCGCCTTCGAGACGCTGTCGGGCGGGATGATCCTGCCTGAGACGCCACAACCCATAGGGGTCATGGCGGGATATATCCAACAAGCTTATAAGGTAGTAGAGGAGAGGACCGGCATACGATTTGGAGAGGACTGGCTGTGGCATATCTTCCATCCGGAGGAAAGCGACTGGTACCCGAGCTCGGAGAAGCCGGCGATCGCTTTGTGCGTATTCAAGGATTATTATCCCGATGAGACGATCGTATTTGCGGGCGAGCTGCAATATGCCCTTCATGTCGAAGGACGCGATCTCACCGACGATGAGGCATATCGCCATCTGCTCGGAAAATACAATATCCCTGCCGACGAATTCTTCGGCAAATTGCGTCACCCCGCCTATAAGGAAAAGGCTTACGACGAATTTGCGATGGTGCGTCAATTGAAAGTGACGGGCTTCCCTACCGTATTTTTACAGGTGGGCGAATCGAAATTTTACCTGCTGGCGCGCGGATACACCGATTATGAGACAGTGAAAAAAGGGATCGATCAGGTATTGCGCGAATCGGGTGAAAGTGCCGGCGAGGCAGCCTTGCAGTGAAAAAAATTGTCCGTAAATAAATCATTAACATTAACTTCGATGTCCCAAAATGTTCGCATGGAATATAACAAGATAATAGCAGTTACCGGGTTGCCCGGTCTTTACGAATTGTTGAGCAGTAAGGCCGATGGCGCCATTGTCCGTTCCCTGGATGATAAGTCCACCCGTTTTGTCTCCAGCCGGATCCACAATTTTTCGCATCTCGAAAGTATCGAGGTCTATACGGTTCGTGATAATGTCAACCTCGTCGATATCCTGAAAGCTATGGAGGCCAGTTCCCAGAAGCTTCCGGATGAAAAGGATAATGAGGCTCTGAGATCCTATTTCGGCAAGGTGTATCCTGATCTCGATTTCGACCGGGTATATGTCAGCGATCTGAAGAAGATGGTAAAATGGTTTACCGTCCTCAAAGCAAACGATATCGAGGTGAAGCTGACCCCGCCTGAAGAGGAGCCGGAAGCCATTGCGGAAGCCGAAACTACTGCTGCCGAAGAAGAAAAACCGAAGGCAAAGGCGGCTCCGAAAGAAAAGACCGCACCTGCACCTGCGACGGCAGCGCCCGCAACGGCGGCTAAAAAGAAGCCGGAAGCCACGGAGAAGAAGGATACGCCCGCGAAAGAAGCGAAAGCCGGAAAGTCGGCGAAGTCTGCCGCGACGCCCGCAAAAGAAAAAGCCACGGCAAAAAAATCGGCCGCAGCAAAAGATAAAGGCGAAGACAAGCCTAAAAAACCCGCGGCTGGATCGAAGACCGCGAAAACGTCCAAAAAAGCAAAGTGAGAATGATGCCGACAGCCGATCTGAAAAAGCCCGAAAGGCATTTTCTACCCAACGACTACGTACTGACGGATTGGAACAGCCTGGAGCCATATTTCCGAGATCTCGAGGAACGACCGCTGAATACGCGGGCAGACCTGGAAAAATGGTTGCTCGATATAAGCGAGCTGGAAGCGGTGATCAGTGAAGACGCCTGCTGGCGCCAGATAAAGATGACCTGCGACACAGAGAACAAAGCGTTCGAGGAATCCTTCAATTATTTCTGTCTCGAGATCCAACCGAAGATACAGCCCTATGCCGACCGGCTCAACCGGCGGCTGATCGAAAACCCGCATGTCACCGAGCTGGATCAACGCGAATTCTTTACCTATCTGCGTAGCGTACGGAAAAAGATCGAGCTTTTCCGCGAATCGAATATCCCCCTCTACGCCGAATCGAGCGTGCTCGGACAGCAATTCGGGGTCATTTCTGGAAAAATGACGATCGATGTCAACGGCCAGGAATATACGCTGCAGCAGGCCTCCAGGTTCCTGGAAAACCCTGATCGTCCTCTACGTGAAACCGTGTACCGCACGATGCAGGACCGCCGGCTGCAGGATAAAGACGCCCTGAATGATCTATATTCGAAATTGATCGCGATCAGGCATCGTATCGCGCAAAATGCGGGTTTTGCCAATTACCGGGATTATAAGTTCGAGGAGTTAGGTCGTTTCGACTATAACAAACAAGATTGTTATGCCTTCCATGAGGCTGTCCGGGAATATGTCGTTCCGCTGGTGGGCAAGATCAACGCTCGGAAGAGGAAGAAGCTGGGTCTCGATACGCTGCGGCCATGGGATGGTGAAGCCGAGCCTGCGGGCATCCAGCCGCTGCGGCCCTTTACCGATGGAAAGGACTTGCTGACAAAAACGACCGCGTGTTTCGATAAGCTGAACCCCTTTTTCGGGGATTGCCTGCGGACGATGCAGCAAATGGGAAGATTCGACCTGGAAAGCCGCAAGGGAAAGGCTCCGGGCGGTTATAATTGTCCGTTAGCGGAGACGGGTGCGCCGTTCATTTTCATGAACGCCTCCGGACAGATGGGAGATCTCACGACGATGGTCCATGAAGGGGGACACGCCATCCATTCTTTTCTCAGTCATCCGCTGAAGCTCAGTTCCTTCAAGGAATATCCCATGGAGATCGCCGAGGTGGCCAGCATGTCGATGGAGCTCTTCAGCATGGATCACTGGGAATTGTTCTTTGACAATAAAAACGATTTAGCACGAGCACGTGAACATCAGCTCGAAAGAGTGATATCTATCTTTCCCTGGATCGCGACTATCGATAAATTTCAACATTGGGTTTATGAGAACCCGGGGCATTCACCGGAAGAGAGAAAGCAAAACTGGTTGAGAATACTCGAAGAGTTCTCCTCTCGATCCGTGGACTGGACCGGATTGGAGCACTACCGGGAATTCAGCTGGCAAAAACAATTGCATCTCTTCGAAGTGCCGTTCTACTATATCGAATATGGCATCGCGCAGTTGGGAGCAATCGGTTTATGGATGCAGTATAAGCAGAACAAAGAGAAAGCTTTAGATAACTATATGGCTGCACTGTCCTTAGGCGGCACCCGGACGCTGCCGGAACTTTACGCCGCCGCGGGATTGCAATTCGGATTCGCGAAGGATTATATCAAAAAACTG
>DASYSV010000259.1:0-9245 GCA_036010185.1 Puia sp. | reverse complement strand
AATAAAAAATACAGCCCGTAATTACCCTTAAAATGACGGTGATGCTGATTGTGACTCACCGAGGTATTCACCCATTTCCCCAACCAGTGCCTGTTGAATCCTGACGGGTATAGTTCAAAACCCAAATGTCCGTACACGTTGTACGCCAGGCTGATCAGGAAAAAAAAGAACAAATGCCATACGTTGATCGGGATCGTAAACAGGAAAATGACAAATATCAGCGATTCGAGAAATGCTTCCAGCGGATGAAAAGCATAGGCCGCCCACGGCGAAGGGTTGACGCTCCGGTGATGTACCAGGTGGAACAGGCGGAAGAGCCGCGGGTGATGGATCAATCGGTGCATCCAATAAAAATAGGCGTCATGCATAAGGAACAGCAGCGGAAAGGCCCCGAAAAAATACCACCGGCTATGCAGCCTTATGTCCTTATAAAACGTCGTATGCGGCCTCAATGCGTCCGTATGCACAAGCAAGAGGGGCGGCATCGCAAAAATGAGGATCGAAATGGTGGAAAAAACCACCTCGCGTTGATAATCCTTCGCGCCGGGAAACCTCGGCTGTATCTTTTTCCCGGAGCTTCGCCGGCGCAGCAAAACATAATATACCAGGAATGCGATCCCCGCGAGTATATAATATTTGTCCGCTACCTCCAACAGCGTCCGAAGGAAAGTCGACCAGTTCATATCATCAAATTTAATGATTTAGCTGAACAGATACGCCACATCCTCGGCCGTCAGCTTCTTCACAAAACCCGATTCATCCCCCACCAGGTCCTCCGCCAGGGTCTTCTTCTTCTGCTGCAGCTGCAATATCTTCTCCTCCACCGTATCCTTACAGATCATCCGGTACGCAAACACCTTGCGCACCTGCCCGATCCGGTGACTCCGGTCGATGGCCTGCTGCTCCGCCGCGGGATTCCACCAGGGATCCACCAGGTAGACATAATCGGCCGCTGTCAGCGTCAGCCCTACCCCGCCTGCCTTCAGACTGATAAGAAATACGCGGGCAGCATCCTCCTCCTGGAACTGCCGCACCAATGTCTTGCGCTCCTCCGCCGGCACCCCGCCATCCAGGTACAGATAAGGTATCCCCCGACTCTCCAGCTCACTCCCGATCAACCGCAACATCGTCGCAAACTGCGAAAACACTAAAGCCTTGTGATCCCCCGTATTCTCCTCTATCTCCCTCACCAGCTCCTCCATCTTTATACTCGCATTCGGATAGCTCCCGCCAACCGCCGCCTCCTCTTTCAACAATGCCGGACTATCGCATATCTGCCGCAGCTTCGTCAACCCCTCCAATAAATAGATATTGCTCCTTCCCATCCCATCCGCCGCTATCCGCTCCAACAGACTTTCACGGTAATGCTCTTTAAAAGAATTATAGATCTTCCGCTGCTCATCCCCCATTTCACACCACAAAACCATCTCTGTCCGGTCCGGCAGATCACCCGCCACCTGCTCCTTCGTCCTTCGTAACAGAAAAGGATAAACCAGCTTCCGCAACCGCGCGGCAACCTCCCTGTCCCCGTTCTTGTCTATCGGGTTGGCAAATTCACTGCGGAAAAATTCGGCGGTTCCCAGCATCCCCGGGTTCAAAAAATCCATCTGCGCATAAAGATCGAACGTATTATTTTGAACAGGCGTCCCGCTCAACGCCAGCCGGTTACGCGCGCGCAGCTCCTGCACCGCCTTCCGCACCTGCGAAGCCGGGTTCTTGATAGCCTGACTCTCGTCCAGGATCACATACCCGAACGTATGCCCCGCGAAATGCGCGATATCGTTGCGGACCATGCCATAGCTGGTGATGATCACATGCGCCCGCCGGAAAGTTCCCTCATCCAGCTCCCGCCCGGCGCCATAGTGCAGATGATAATCCAGCCCCGGAACGAATTTCTTCAACTCCCCTTCCCAGTTATACAACAACGATGTCGGACATACGACCAGATGCGTTTCCTCCGGATAACGCTCCACGACATGTTGCAGGAAACTCAAGGTCTGCAAGGTCTTACCCAACCCCATATCGTCGGCCAGAACGCCACCCCACCCCATTTCATCCAGCAGACACATCCAACGGAAACCCGCCACCTGGTAATCCCGAAGCTTCGCCTGCACCGCCGCCGGCACCACCCGCATTTTCCCGGCATCGAACCCCGCCCACCGTCTTTTCTTTTCTTCCAACTCCGCCTGCAACGACTCAGCGCCCCCTGCTTCCGCCATCACCCCCCAATGCACCGCCGACAGCCGCATTCCGCCCTCCCTCACCTGTCCCATCTTCAACAATAACGAATATCGCTCGATCCATTCCTTCGGTAACATCCCCAGACTCCCATCGGACAAAAGGATAAAATCCTGCCGACCCAAAATAGCCTTCCGCAATTCAGCCAGCGGCACCACCAGGTCCCCATAACTGACACGGATCGTCAGATCGAACCAGTCGATCGATCGCCCCGCCACGATCTCGAACACAGGCACATTCGTATTGTATTTGAATTTCCGGAGCTTATTCATGCCCAACACGGGCACATCCATCTGCTGCATCAGCTGATACATCCGGATAAACCAGCTTTTCTCCTGCGCCTCCTTAAAAGTCAGATAAAAATAACCGTTTGCCTGCCCTTCGAACCGCGTATGCAATCCCTTCAACGCGTCCGTCAACCTCGCCTCATCGGCTTTCCGGCGAACGATACGGTAAACCCTGTTCTCCGTCTCCACCTTCGTCTCTGCCTCATCGGTCTCTTCCACTTCATGCCCCGCATATTCCCATTTGGGTTTGATCAATAGAAAATTCTCATTCAGTTCGCTGACATAGATCCGGCTCCGTGGCTCCACGTCGATCGTCTCCGTAATGATCACGGCATCCACATTCACCTTATAACGTTCCGCCAGCGGCCGGACCACCGTCGCCATAAAACGCGGCAAACCTTCTTCCTTCGTCTCCAGTTCTCCGGCCTTATACCGCATCAATAGTTCAAGGTCCGCTGCCCGCAATAGAAAGAATTCATTACCGCTCTTCAGAAAGGTGGAGAATATCTGGAAGTCGTCCAGCGGAAAAAGCGCCTCGCCGAGACGCACCGAGCAAAGGAATACCAGTCTTCCCAACTGTCTTTCCAGCCGGAATTCCAGTTCCGGAGTGGCCGCGCTGATAGCCGCCGGCCGGATATTCGGGGAAACAAAGGCTGCCGCCGGGGCCAGATACCCCAGGTGCCGGACGGAAGGCGCCAACGGTTTCAATTCGGCCAGCGCCGCGCTCGTCCATTGCCGCAACAGCAGGTAATGCCTTTCATCGAGCCTGTCGAAGGGCTTGTCCGCATCTCTCAACCAGCCGAACCCATTTTGTACGAGATGATCCAGCAACGCCTCGTCGGACAGGCGTCTGATAACGGCGGCCAGTGGCGGGGCGAACCCCTGCAAATAGGCTTTATAATGACCACCCGCCAGCGGAATGCGCTGGTAGCTCCTTCCTTCCTTCTTTTCAATGACCAGTAACAGCTCGACCGCCAATCCTCCCCTCTTCTCCTGGCTAAAATTCAACAATAGTCCCACAGCCGGTGTGCTTCCGCCGCTGGGTAAGATGATCGTTTTCTTGGGTGTCTGCAATTTTGTTAATTATTTGTAAAGGACAACGAGACCGCCCGCAAAAATAATGAACTTTGCTCCACCCGAAATTCGATGAGATCGATCAAAAATATTTTCGTCCGCCTGTTCAAGGCCATCTTTATCCGTAAAAAAGATTGCTGCCGTTAACGCCTGCCCCGCCGCCTCAGTGTGTCTGCCCGCCGCCTCAGTGTGCCTGCCCCGCCGCCTCCGTGTGCCTGCCCCGCCGCCTCCGTGCGCCTGTCCAGCACCCGGCGCTCCATTTCCCTTTTGCGCGCGCCGCGCTATCTCTTCCAGATATGCTCTATCTGCTCCAGCGTCTTTCCCTTCGTCTCAGGCACCATCTTCCAGACAAACAGCGCCGACAAAACTCCCATCACCCCATAGATCCAATACGAAAACCCATGATGGAACTTGCCCGTTAACCACCCATTGTCATTCATCATAGGGAAAGTCAACGAAACCACCCAATTGGCGATCCATTGGGCCGCCACGGCGATCGACAGGGCGCTACGTATGCTATTGGGAAATATTTCCGCCAGCAAGACCCAGCACACCGGCCCCCAGCTCATCGCAAACGCGGCCGTATACACCAACATAAAGATCAGCGCGGCAAGCCCGATATGCTGCGTATAGAACGACAGCCCCAGCGCAAACATGCTCACCGCCATACCGATCGATCCGATGATCATCAACGGTTTCCGTCCAAACTTATCGACAGTGAGTATCGCGACCACCGTGAACAACAAATTCACCACGCCCACGATGATCGTCTGCAAAAGCGAGCTGTCGGTCGACGCGCCCATATCCCTGAAAATATTGGCAGCATAGTACAACACTACGTTGATCCCCACGAATTGCTGGAACACCGAAAGCAATATCCCCACGAAGATCAAGAAAAACCCATATGACAACCACGGTGCGTTCTTCTCCTGCAGCGTCCCTCGGATCTCCTTCAATACCCCCTCTGCCTGTGCGCCTCCCGTGATCCGCGCCAACACCTTCAACGCTTTTTCGTCATGCCCCTTCATGACCAGGTAACGCGGCGTCTCCGGCACGAAGAACAACAGTATGAAGAAAACCCCCGCAGGAATGACACCGGAAAAGAACATCCAGCGCCAACCGACGGTTGTCAGCCATTGCTCATCCCCTTGTCGGGCGATATAATAATTGACGAAATAAATGACCAGCATGCCGAAGATGATCGCCAGCTGGTTGAAGGATACCAGCCTCCCGCGTACCCTCGCAGGCGCTATCTCGGCAATATACATCGGAGAGATCATGCTGGCTATACCCACACCGATCCCCCCGATAATGCGATACACCACGAATGAATACGCATCCAGCGTCCCAAAAAAATTAAAGGCCTCGGGTTTCCATGCGCCGATCGCCGAGACGAAGAAACATACCGCCGATATCACCAGCCCGTTCTTCCGGCCGAATGACTTTGAAATAAATCCCGCCGACGCCCCGCCGATCACACACCCGATCAACGCGCTGGCTATGAGAAATCCCTTAATGGCATTGGCGGTATCCTGTAGATCGGCAGCAGCTAGCGACACCGGCGTTCCCGAGAACGACACCGCCCACACGATCAGCAAAGCCAGCAACACGATACTCACAAGGCCCCCCTTCTTACCACCCCATAGCCGAACGATCTGCGCACAGATCACCAGCCCCACGATGAACAACACCACTATCAACAAGATCCTGTATTGCGTGATCATCCTCACGGCATACTCCGAACGCGCGGCATCCAGTATAGGCGTTATAAAAAAGGCGGTCAGCGATTTTTCCGCTCCGTTCACGACGGCGGTGTCGTAACCGAACAATAAGCCACCCAATGCCGCCACAATGGTCAGCAGCGTGATATACGTCTGGCTCACCTTCGCCGTGACGGAGCCCGCCGTTTTCGCGGATGTGTCGATCATTACCATATGGAAGCAATTAGTAGTTTAAATATATCTGTTGATCAAATTCTCCAAATATTCCTGGCGCCCGCTGATCACCGCAGGTTCGCCCTGCGCAATCGCATACTCCCTCAGATCCTCCAGGCTCACTCCCCCTTTCTCGAACGCGGCGCCGGCGCCGCTGTCATACGACGCATAGCGGGCAGCCCGCAGCTTCTTGTATTCCGATCGCGCCAAAACAGCATCCGCAACCACCAGCGCCCGCGCAAACGTGTCGATCCCACCGATATGCGCATGGAACAGATCCGCCGGATCGGTCGAGTTACGACGGATCTTCGCATCGAAATTGATCCCCCCGCCGCCGAAACCGCCGCTTTCCAGTATGATCAGCATCGCTTCGACCAGCTCATTGATATTGTTCGGGAACTGATCCGTATCCCATCCATTCTGATAATCCCCGCGATTGGCATCCATCGACCCCAACATTCCCGCATCCACCGCTACCTGCAGCTCATGCGTGAAGGTGTGACCCGCCAGCGTCGCATGGTTCACCTCTATATTCAGTTTAAAATCTTCCAGCAACCCATACTGCCGCAAAAACCCGATGACGGTCGCACTGTCGTAATCATACTGGTGCTTGGTCGGCTCGCACGGCTTCGGCTCGATAAAGAACACGCCCTTGAAACCCTGCTTCCGCGCATAGTCCTTTGCGGTATGTAAAAATTTAGCCAGATGCTCCTGCTCCCGTTTCATATTCGTATTCAGCAGGCTCATATACCCTTCACGCCCACCCCAGAATACATAGTTGGCGCCATCGAGCGCGATCGTTGCATCCAATGCCGCCTTCACCTGAGCACCCGCATGCGCGAGCACATGGAAATCCGGATTGGTGGCGGCGCCGTTCATATAACGCATATTCGAAAAAAGATTCGCGGTACCCCACAACAACTTCACTCCGCTGGCCGCCTGCTTCTGCTTTGCATAGTCTACCAGCTTCTGCAACCGCTTCTCATTATCCGCTACATCATTGGTGTAATCCACTACATCCACGTCGTGAAAACAATAGAAAGGCAACCCCAGTTTCGTGATGAATTCGAACGCCGCATCCATTTTGTCCTTCGCCCGGCCAACCGCATCGCTTTGCTCATTCCAGGGGAAAAGATGCGTCGGCGACCCGAAAGGGTCCGCACCATTGCCACAGAACGAATGCCAATAGGCTACGGCCATCCGCAGATGGTCTTTCATGGGCTTTCCGGCCACTACCTTATCCGCATCATACCAACGATACGCAAGCGGATTGTCGGTTCCCGTCCCCTCGTACTTTATGGGACCGATCCCCTTAAAAAATTCTTTCTGTCCCGTAATAACTGGCATAGCTTTTAGTTTATGAATGATTGCAAAAGTTTTTTCCATTCCCCATACAAGGTCTCATATTGCTCCGCCTTAGTAGGCTCGATCAGGTGCAGCGGTCTCAACCCCGCAAAGGCTTCCTTCCCGTTCCGGAAGATGCCTGCCCCGATGCCCGCTCCCAATGCCGCCCCCACGCTTCCGTCACTATTGTACAGCTCCACGGGCACCCCGGTTGCGTTCACAAACGCCTCTACGAACACATTGCTCCGGAACATATTCGCCTTCCCAGCCCTGATTATCCCGGGGTTCATGCCATTCTCGCGCATGATATCGAGGCCGTATCGAAAAGAAAACGCAATCCCTTCCTGACCCGCGCGATAAACATGCGCCGGACCATGCACATTCAGATCGATATTCAGTAATTGCCCCCCGATGATCTTGTTGTGGAAAATGCGCTCCGCACCATTGCCGAAAGGCAACACCTTCAAACCCGCGCTGCCCGCTGGCACCTTCGATGCGACTTCGTTCAGTCGCTCGTAATTCCAATTCCCCACGTTCCCGCCTTCGAGGATGCCTCCGCCTTTTATTGCCCCTATACCGCCCACGAGGTCGCGTATCCAACTATTCAGAATACCCGTTCCATTGATACACAACAGCACACCCACGCGCCTGTCCTTCGGCGTATAGTTGACATGCGCAAAACTGTTCACCCGGCTTCCGGGGTCATAGGTCAATTCATCGCTCACGCCGTAAATGACACCCGAGGTGCCGGCAGTAGCCGCCACTTCACCGGGCTCGAGCACGTTCAACGAAAGCGCATTGTTCGGCTGATCACCCGCTTTATAGGTCACGGGTATTCCCTTCTTCAATCCCAGCTCACGCGCAACGGGTTCCGTCAAACCGCCATGCGCGCTGAACACCGGCCGTATCTCCGGAAATACCTGTTTATCGAACCCAAACGTTTTTAAAATATCCTCTGACAATCTATCCGCCCTGAAATCCCAAAAGATACCTTCCGACAAGGCGGAGATAGAAGTGGTTGCCTCTCCCGTAAACCGCATGGCGATAAAATCCCCCGGCAACAAGACCTTGTCGATCCGCTCATAGATCTGCGGTTCGCGGTCCTTCACCCACGCCAGCTTCGCCGCCGTAAAATTCCCGGGTGAATTGAGCAGGCGTTCGAGACTCCTGCGGATCCCGATCGTATCGAAAGCACGGTCGCCATAAGGCACCGCACGACTATCACACCAGATAATGCTGTCGCGGAGCACACGATGATCCTTGTCCACCAATACCAATCCATGCATCTGATACGCGATCCCTATCGCCGCAATATCCTGCGGATCATAAAAGCCCGTCGCATTCACTCTCGCGATCGCCTGTTTCACCTGCTGCCACCAAGTCTCAGGCGACTGCTCCGCCCAACCCGGCTGCCGCGATAGAATAGGAGCCTCCGTGTCCGGAAATTGAGCTGTCGCCAGCAATTGATGCGTCTGCGCATCCGTCACCGCGACCTTTACAGAGGAAGTCCCCAGATCGATTCCTAATAATAGCATGAAAAGAATTATTTTGCCGGCTGCAGCTGCGTCGTTTGCCTATTACGCTCACGACCGCAGCCGGCGGGTAAATATAGGACCGTTTTTCCAAATTGTAACCGATTGCATTAATTTTTTTAAAATCCTTAATTTTAGGCGGTCCAAACCACTAACCTACCAAACTTTATGACGGGAAAAAAAGATATTACGATCTACGATATTGCGAAAGTCCTCGGCCTCTCACCGGCAACCGTTAGCAGGGGCCTAAAAGACCACCCCGCCATCAATATCAAGACACGCAAACGCATCATGGACATGGCCAAAGAAATGGGCTATCGCTCCAACAGCTTCGCCAGCAACCTCCGGATGCAAAAAACGCATACCATCGGAATTATCGTTCACGAGCTCCGAAGCCAATTCATCAGCTCGGTGCTCGCAGGCATCGAGAAGGTCGCCACCGACGCAGGCTACGATCTCATCATCGGTCACTCCTCCGAAACCTGGCGAAAGGAAGCAGCTAACGCCCACAACCTCTTTCACAAACGCGTGGACGGTCTCATCGCCTCTCTCGCCTTCGACACAAAGGAGATGGACCACTTCGACCCTTTCGTGCAAAAAGGCATCCCCATCGTGTTCTTCGATCGTGTCGAAGAATTCTCCTACGGCACCCGCGTGATCATCGATAACGTAAAGGCAGGCTACGAAGCCACCGCCCACCTCGCGGCCCAGGGCTGTCGCCGCATCGCCCACATCACGGCCAGCCTCGCGAGAAATGTATATGCAGGACGTCTGAAAGGTTATCAGCAGGCGCTATCCGACTATGGTCTGCCCTACGACCCCTCGCTGCTCATCAC
>DASYSV010000241.1:0-7763 GCA_036010185.1 Puia sp. | reverse complement strand
GCCGCTCGGGATACCACCCGTCGGAGATGGCAAGCGTGCTCAGATACTGGATCAGCACGTCGAAACACTCGAGCATCGGCTCGCGGTTCTCGATCAACCCTTCCTTCATGGCTGTCTTCAATGCCGCGGCTTCCATCAATTCGAGCGAGTGAGTCGGAAGGAACCATATCTTGCTAACCTGGCCCGGCTGGTGCCCGCTGCGCCCGGCGCGCTGCAGGAAACGCGCCACCCCTTTGGGACTCCCGACCTGGATGACCGTCTCCACGGGCCGGAAGTCCACCCCCAGATCGAGACTGGCGGTACAGACCACCGCCTTCAGCTTTCCTTCATGCAGCGCGTCCTCCACCCAGTTGCGTAAGGCCATGTCGATGGAACCATGATGCAACGCGATCGCGCCGGCAAGGTCGGGGCAGATATTGAGCAGGCTCTGATACCAGGTCTCGCTCATCCCCCGGGTGTTGATGAAGATGAGTGTCGTCCGGCTGGTTTCCAATATGGGGATCACTTTGTGGATCAACCGAAGACCGAGATGACCGGCCCAGGGATATTTTTCTATTTCGTCGGGCAGGATGGATTCGACTTCGATGGATTTGTCGATATTGGCGCGGACGATGAAGCCCGCTTCGCCGCCACCGGATTCTCCGCCGCCGCCAAATGCTTCGCCGCCACCGGATGTTCCCCGCCCATCTGACTCTACACCGCCGCCCGCCCTATCCAACGGCGCGAGCAGCACCTCTTTCGCCTGTTCCAGGTTTCCGATGGTCGCGCTGATTCCTATGAACGACACCTCCGTGCCGCGCATCGCGGCGAGCCGCGACAACGCCAGCTCCACCTGCACACCCCGCTTGCTCCCCAACAGCTCATGCCACTCATCCACGGCGACGATCTTCAGGGTCTTGAATGTTTCGGGATAACCCTTCTGAGCCAGCAACAGGTGCAGACTCTCGGGTGTAATGATCAGCACCTCCGGCATCCGTCTTTTCTGCTTCTGCCGCTCGCTGACGTCCGTGTCGCCGTTGCGCAGTCCCACCTTCCAGCGCATACCCAACCCAGTTATCACCTCCTCCATGGCCCTCCCGATATCCTTTGCCAGCGCGCGCAAAGGGGATATCCACAACAGCTGCAGTCCGAGACCGCTCCTGTTACGAAAGTCGTCCGGATGATGGTTGATGAATGAGATCAACGCTCCGAGGAAGACGGAAAAGGTCTTCCCGCACCCCGTCGGCGCATTCACCAGGCCCGACCGACCCTCCAGGATATGTTGCCACGCCTCTTCCTGAAAAGCAAAAGGCTCACGCCCCTGAGCTTCCATCCACGCTGCAATAGTGGTATAACCTATCGTCTCCTTTAATTGCATTTTAATTGTTCCTCACTTAACCCCTATCTAAATTACAAAGTCTCATGATAAAATGACCCCTATGCGTAATAGTCGCCCGCGTCGGTTCGTCGCTACAACGTCTTCAGATATTCGATGATGGCTTTCCGGTCGCGATCGGAAAGTTTGTCGCCGAAGCTGTGTCCCTGATTACCATATCCCGGAAGCGTCGTATTGTAGACCGCCGTGCCGCGGGCGCCGGTTTCACGGGTATACTTCCATCCGACTGCGGCATAGTCATATTGCGGATGATCGAAATCGCGCGACCAATACGCCGGCCGTCTCTTGCTGTTCAGCACTCCTTCCAGCGTGGGAACGGAACCATTATGCAGATAGGGAGCGGTGATCCAAATGCCGTCCAGGGGAGGAGCGATATAGCCATCGAATGGCTCCAGCCGCGCCGGATGATCGCCCCGCGCGAACCAGCTTTTGTTGAACCAGTCCACGATCTGCGGACTCTGGTAGTCGTTTTTATTCAAAAGCGAATCCGTCCCAATGATGTTTTGAGGGATCAATAAGTTGGGATAGTCTCCGCCGTCGCCATAGTTGCCATGACATTTGGAACAATGCTCCACGAAAAGTACCCCGCCCCGTCTGGCCAGCGTCTCATCGATCGGGTAGGGGTATTTCGGCGGCCGCAGGGTGTAAAGATAGGCGAGCACGTCAGGGATATGATTGTCCACTTCGCGCGCCTCGGAACTATCGCTAAGCGTGAGCAGGCTCGACGCCATCAGGAATCTTCCGAAATCGCCTCGGCCAAACCCATTGTAGAACATGGCATTCTTTTTCTTCAGTAGCCACCACGCCGGCACATCGGTAGGCACGACACGGCCTGTTATTTCCATGTTCGGGGTCTCGCTCCAGCGCAAGGTCTCCGGATCACGATGTGCGACCAGCAACCCTGTCAGCCTGTCGGCCGCATTCACCCCCCGCACCTCCGTCCGGATCCCGTCACCGATGGCCTTCAGGGATGTAAGAAAAGGCGCCGCCGCCTCGAATTGGGAAGGATTTTTTTGTAATAGCCGTTCGATCGCGCCGGTCGCGCTGCCCTCGAATTTCCGTGCGTCGGAAAAATCGATCGATGTGTTTCCCAACCCCATGATCAACTTGCCGTCGAACACCTGTGCGTGACATTGCAGACAGTTTGGAGCAACCACCTCCACTCCATTCGCTGCTTTGACAGCCGTATAGTCATACCGGATATCCCCATTCGGACCATCGCGGTGGAGAAGGGTGTCGGGTCGTTTTCCATAACCCAACAGAAAAAAATTGTAGGGAATACCGCTTTTGATATAATCACCCGTGGTCAGGTAGTGATAACCTGCCGTCGCATCTCCCCTTCGTTGCGGGCTCGCCGGAACGGGAACCGGCTGTTCTATCCGCGAGATCTCCAAACCCGTCGTGAACGCCAGTCCCATCACGCCCAGCAGTATCAGCACCGTCAGCTTGTTCATACTGTAAATTTACTACTTCCCCCAGATCTCAAGCATCTTCTTCATGGCGCCGGCGGAGTCTGCTTCCCGCAGATCTCCTGCATCTTCTTCATGTCGCCGACGGAGTCTGCTTCCCATACATCGCCAGCATTTTCTTCAGCGTATCCAGGGTGTCGATATCTTCGGGACCCTTATCCCTTCTCCAGCGGGCGATCCGCGGGAAACGCAACGCGACCCCCGACTTATGTCGCGACGATGCGGCAATACCTTCGAAGGCTATTTCAAAGACCAGCTCGGGCTTGACGGTTCGCACCGGCCCGAACTTTTCCAGCGAGTTCTTTTTGACGAAGGCGTCCACCTCGGCCAGCTCTTTGTCGGTGAGCCCCGAATAGGCTTTCGCAAACGTCATCAGCTGATCTCCCGCCCGCACGGCGAAGGTATAGTCTGTATAAAGGTTGCTGCGGCGGCCATGACCCTTCTGCGCATAGACGAGCACGGCATCGATCACCAGCGGATCGATCTTCCATTTCCACCAGTCGCCTCTTTTTCGGCCTACCTGGTAGATGGAGGTTTTTCGCTTGAGCATGATGCCTTCGCTGCCATGCTCCCGGGCCGTGGCCCGGATCGCGGCCAACTGTTCCCAGTTATCGAATGCGATGACGGGCGATAATTGTAACAGCGGGTGCGCTGCCGCTGTCACGATGGATTCAAGCTGACGTCTCCGGTCTGTCAGTGGCTTGTTCCGCCAGTCTTCCCCGCCGAATTCGAGCAAATCGTAGACGATAAAGCCCACCGGAACTTCGTTGAGATGTTTTTTGGAGATGTTCTTTCGCCCGATGCGGGTCTGCAAGGCCGCGAAAGGGAGGACAACGAAGGGCAACGCGCCGGCCACCGCCCTGCTTCCAAGTCCGATGATCTCCCCGTCCAGCACGGTCCCCGCCGGCAAACGCTGTAAGAAATCCTGGTATTCCGGAAATTTATCCGTTATCAGCTCTTCCCCGCGACTCCATAAATAGAGACGATCGCCTCTGCGGATCAGCTGCCCGCGTATCCCATCCCATTTCCATTCTGCCTGCCACTCGTCGGGACGGCCAGGCGCGGACAGATCATCTTCCAATGCGTAGGCCAGGTAAAAAGGGTAGGGCCGCGAGAGGTCTTCACCGCCGCCGCTGAGCAACGCCGCAAAAGAAGTCGATCCCGGGTCCCAGTCCCCGCTGATTCGATGAGCCACCACCGATGCCTCCTCCGCCGTCGTCCTCGCCAGTGCATTGACGACCGTCTGTTGTGAAATGCCGATGCGCCATCCGCCGGTGATCAGCTTGTTGAAGACAAACCGCTCGTCTTTGTTCATGGTCGCCCAACAGTCAAGGATAAATGCCTTCTTCCCGGTGTCGTCTTCGGCGCCCAGCCGCATCAGACGCTGCAGGTAATGCGCCAAACTTTGGCGATTCTCCACCTGGGCGTCTTCCGGCAGCAACAACGCGATAGTCTCCGCAAGATCGCCTACGGTGTGATAGCTCTCTTCGAATAGCCATGCCGGTAACCCCGTCAGCTCGCGGCACCATTCCCATAGCTGCGTAGTAGTTACTGCACGCCTCGGCCGCCGCCCGCTGAACAGCGCGATCACCCATACCTTGTCGGCATCGGCGGCCTCCCGGAAATACGCTTCAAGGGCCTCCAGCTTGTCATTGGTCTTCGTACTGGTGCCCAGCTGCAACGCCAGGGTGGCGAACCGCCGCATCCCGCCGGTATCAATCTTGTCCATTCGCCGCGCCCTCCCCCGTCGCTGAATCCAACCCGCCTTCCTCTGTCGCTGAATCCAACCCGCCCTCCCCCGCCGCCGAATCCAACCCGCTCGCCGCTGAATCCGACTCCTCCGTCGCCGCGCCCGCCGTCTCTTCATCCTCTCCATATTCCGTGCGGACTTCCCCCGCCTCGATGCCCTTTTCGCTGAGATATCTCGCCAGCACGGCCTGGAATCCGTGCGTCACCAGCAGCCTTTCGGCGCCGGTCGCGTCGACCGCCGCCAGCAACCCTTTCCAGTCCGCATGATCGCTCATAGCGAATCCCGCATCTGCATTTCGCCGGCGCACATTTCCCCTCACCTGCATCCACCCGCTGCAGATGCCCAACGCATATTCGCCGAAACGCCGCATCCAGGAAGAACCTTCGGCGCCCGGCGGCGCTATCACCAATTTCCCGCGGAAAAGCCCTTTCGGCATGTCGGGCATGACACGTAGCGCCTCCGGCAGCGGGATACCCGCACGCTGCAGCGCAGTGTGAACATTGTAGACCGCACCATGAAGATAGATGGGTTGCACTACATGCGCGAGACCCGCCAGCACCCGTTGGGCCTTGCCCAGGCTATAGGCGATGAGCACGGAGGTCCTGTCCTTGGCCGCATTCGTCCGGACCCACTCCTCCATGGAGACCAATAGCTCCGGCTGGGGCTTCCAGTTATAGATAGGCAATCCGAAGGTAGACTCGGTAATGAATACATGACAGGGGACGGCTTCGAATGCACCGCTGAGTCCGTCGTCTTCCGTCTTGTAATCGCCGCTGGCGACCCATACCTCTCCCCGGTGCTCAACACGCACCTGCGACGATCCGATAATATGACCGGCGGGATGCAGACTGACCCGCACGCCGTTCAGGTATACGACCTCGCCCCATTCCACCGCCTGGTATGCATGCGGCCCCAATCGTAATTCCAATAAAGGAAGCGTAAGCCGGTGACAGAGATAACTGGCGCTGCCCGCCCGCGCATGATCGCTATGGGCATGCGTGATCACGGCTTTGTCCACCGGGCGCCAGGGGTCGATGTAGAACTGTCCCTGCGCGCAATAAAGGCCGTTCTCTGTAGATTCGATCAACGGCATAGAAACCGATTTGTCTGCTGCATCACCGTGGAATATCTCCGTCGTCCGTCCCTCCACCGTGGATTATCTCCGTCGTCCGTCCATCCCACCGTCGAATATCTTCGCCGTCGCTCACTCCACCGAAGTAATATTCCCATCCGTCTTATGGATGAAATACAGCTTCTTGTTCTCGAAATAGTCCAGCGTCATCGTTTTACGATTGAGGAATACCGGCAGGATCTCGAAATCATTGAAAACTTTGAACTTCTTTTCGCCGACGCTGCCGTTTAGACCGCCTCCGCGCAACATCAGCAATTTGCCGAACCGATATGCACATTCGTATCCCCTGAACACCATATCGCTGGGCCGGGAATAAAATTTTGTCTTGAATTCCTGCGAGATGATCTTGACCAGCGTATCCGAAGGATTGATATAAAAAGGAGTAGAATAAATGATCTCCTCACCCGCGCATTCCGGTCTCGTCCAGTCGAGATTGTCCCAGGTGGGCATCCCGACCAGGGTCGTGTGATAGCTCTTGAGCGTGGCCAGCAAGGCGCAAAGCTTATAGCCGAAGGACTCATCCAGCGAGCCGGCGATACAGACGCTCTGTTCCGCGCTGTCGAGATTGGCAGCCAGCGCCGCGGCGTCGAAACCGTCATCCAGGGTGACATATTTGATCTTGAGCGGCACTCCCGCGGTGGTCTTGTCGATGTCCGTGAAATAACCCTTCAGCCTGTCTTCCTGTGCGCCCTTCCGGCGGAAAAAGATCAGCGGTTTGGTGGGATAGTTGCGTTGAAGGAGACGATAGATGCCTTCGCAATGCGTGCGCAGGGTCGAGTTGAGGATGACCAGACTCGGATTGTTGGTGATTCCGCCGTCGTTGGGATAGTTGGCGTTGATGAAAGGAATATGCTGGCGGTCGGCCGCGGAAGCCATTTGCTGGAGCTCGCGGGCATTGTCCACCAGCCCGATGATCAGCCCGACACCCTGGAGAGATGTGCTGTCCAGCATCTGCGACAGACTCATTGCCGACGACCGGGTATCGGATACCTGTACGGTGAGCTGGGCGTGTTCGGCCTGCATCGTATCCAGCGCCATCTGTATTCCTTCATAGAATTCCAGGCCGGGATTTATGAATTTGGGGAAACTTTTGTCGTAGCGGTAGCTGCCGGTGGCATCGAACGCCGAATCGAGATACAAAGGGGCTAAGATCACCAGCTTGCGGCGCGAAGTGTCCGGGTGCTGACGCATGGTATCGGAAATACGCCTGGTCGTATCTACCTGCGCGGTAGCGGCGATGGTTCCCACCAAACACAAACACAACACCAACAAAGAATATCGGAGGTTTTTATTCATATCGCATGGTACCGCGACGGCGGTTATTCCCACTCTATCGTCGCCGGTGGCTTGCTGCTGATGTCATACACCACCCGGTTGATCCCTTTGACACCATTGATGATGTCATTGGAGATATCCGCCAGAAAGGTATACGGCAAATGAGCCCAGTCCGCCGTCATCCCGTCGACCGAGGTCACGGCCCGAAGGGCCACCGTGAATTCATAGGTCCGCTCGTCACCCATGACCCCTACGCTCTTCACCGGCAGCAGGATTGCCCCCGCCTGCCAAACTGCCGAATACAGTCCGTGTTCCTTCAGCCCCCGGATATAGAGATGATCTGCTTCCTGCAATAATCGCACCTTTTCTTCCGTGACCTCGCCGAGGATGCGGATTGCCAATCCCGGACCGGGGAAAGGATGTCGTTGTAAAAGGTCCTCCGGTATGCCTAATTCCGCGCCTACTCGCCTGACCTCGTCCTTGAACAAAAAACGCAGCGGCTCTACGAGCCCCAGATGCATCTTTTCGGGCAGCCCGCCGACATTATGATGGGATTTGATGGTCACAGACGGACCGTGTACGCTCACGCTTTCTATGACATCGGGATAAATAGTGCCCTGTCCCAGCAATTCTACACCCTCTACTTTCTTTGCCTCTTCCTGGAAGACTTCAATAAAGAGTCTTCCGATCGTCTTTCGCTTGACTTCGGGATCCGTTTTGCCGGCCAGCTCGGTATAGAACCGTTGTTTAGCGTCGATACCT
>DASYSV010000592.1:0-5587 GCA_036010185.1 Puia sp. | reverse complement strand
ATTCATAACCCGGTAACAACAACATCTCCCCGATCGGCACTATTGGAGCCCCTTGCCCGCCCAGCGCAATATCCATCGCTCTCAGATCGCTCACCACATTGATCCGCGTGGTCGCCGCGATGGCCGCCCCATCTCCCAGCTGAGCGGTCAGCTTCCTCGCCGGCCAGTGAAAGGTCGTATGTCCATGACTCACTATCAGCTGAACCTGGTAATCCAAACCGAAGGCTTCGACAAACCGCAATACCTGCTCCCCGAGATAATGCCCATACTCCACATGCAACAGCTGGTACTCCATGGCGGAGAGCCCCGTCGCCCCAGCCAGCCGCTGCCGCCATTCTTCATTGTAGGGATAGGTAACGGTATGCAAAAGCTGAAAACCCCAGGTTCGGGGTCCTTGCTGCGAGCTGCCCACCTGTTCCTGTAAATGGACATACGCGATGTCCAATCCGTCGAGCGAACTACCGCTCATGAGACCTATGACTTTGTACACCATAGCGGCGAAATTACGGCACTTGGGGAAATCAGACCCCATCAATAGGCGAAAACAGGTCCGTTCACACAAGTTCAGTACTGGCAGAAATTTTGTCTTATATAATTCATCTTCTAACCTTAAAATACTTTTTATGGGAGGCCTACTCTACATTATTGCCGTGATCCTCATCATCTGCTGGGCCGTCGGATATTTCGGATATCATGCCGGCGGCATCATCCATGTTCTGCTGGTCATCGCGGTGATCGCTATCCTGCTGCGAGTCATCCGGAGCGCAGACTGACCGCCCGCAAACCCTACCCGCCACCGTACCCCGCCCGCCCTGTGATCACTGACCCTTCCACGTACCCCCGCCATCGTGCCGCCGTACCCCGCGTTCTTACCTCGCCACCCTTCACCGTGCCCCAGCCCATCGTACCCCGTAACCTTACCGGTACGCCGATCGCGGATTTTTTTTCCACCCCCCTTTCTTTTCTGTACATTGGTATAGCGCAACCATTGCCTTATGCCTATCGATCCCGCACACTACGCAACCATCTTACGGTTTTGGCGATCCGTCGAAACATTCACGCTTCCGGATATACCCGCTAAGAAAAAGACCGAACCTCTTCTGCTCCCCGACATGCCCCTGCCTTGGGACGCCGGCGAATTACCCGCGCCAAAAGAAGGCAGAAAATGGCGGCATACCCTCTATTTCCATATCGTCCCCAAAACAACGGTGATCAACCACCTGGCCCGACTCACCGGCTCCAACGAATTCCTGGACGGGGTCGGCGGGGAAACCTGTCTTTCCGCATTGACCCTCGACAGCCACGGCCAGCCCTTTGGCAGAGGCTATTCAGCCGCCGCATTCATCTACGGAATAAAGGCCATCCGGGAAAAACGCAACGCGGAAGTTCTCACCGATCTGTTGATCACGGCGCAAAGAGACTATTGTATACGTTTTGGCCTTGTCGTCGGTCCGCCGCCCGATTTCGAACCCACCGCCCCTCCGACCGTCACCTGGACACACCTCAACAAAGAGCTCGAATATCTCAAACGTCTCGCCCGCGACGATCTTCCATCGGTCACTCCTATCCGTTGCATCTCCGAACAGGTCGCTGCCACCACCGCGCCGGAGGCCCCTTTCCTCAACAGTTATTACCTGCAGGATCTCGATTGTCTTATCCGCCATCCGCAGGACATCGGCCGGCCGCTCCGGATCTTCCTGTCTCCCGACCCACACGCCACCGGCAGGATCCACCTCCTCGAACCGGAGCTATTGCGGAAATATGTACAGACCGCACCGCCCCCCGGCAGATGGCCTTCCAACCCCTGTCATGGTCTTTACGCCGCTCAATACGCCGCCTTGAATATCGCGTTGCCGCACACTCCCGTGTCCTCTGCAGGACCGCAGCCGTCGGCGCCTGCCCCAGCCCTCCTCGGAATCAACGGTCCTCCCGGCACCGGCAAAACCACCCTTCTCCGCGAGATCATCGCAGCTATCATCACGGACCGCGCCCGCCGCCTCCTGGCCACCGACCCTGCCAATCTCTTTCAACAGCGGCGCATCCAGATATCCGAACGCGCCGGCTATTACCGTCCCGAACCCGGCATCATCGGCAGCGACGGCATCGTCGTTTCCGGGAACAATAACGCAGCCATCGAGAACATCTCTCATGAGCTGCCCCTCTGCGTAAGCATCGACAAGGAGTCCTTCCCTGGTGCTGAGTATTTTTCGGCGTTTGCGACGAATGTGCGCGAAAAACCCTGCTGGGGAATGCTCAGCGCCGACCTCGGCCGTTCACAAAAACGCAGCGATTTCATCGACAAATTCTGGTTCAATGGGGACAAAGGCTTCGGCAAATGGCTCCGCCGGCAGTATGAAGATCACGACGAGGCCAGTGCCAACGCGGAAAACCTCCGATCCACTGCGACCCGGCTCCGGTCATTACTGTCGGAATACGACATCGCCGTCGCGAAGGTTCCCGCCCCCGACTTCGGCGGTCTCTGCCGCGAGGACATACATCGCGCCACTCCCTATGCATCCGAACACCTCAACATCTTAAGATCTCATATCTTTCTCGAAAGTCTCCGGCTGCATGAATTCACCATCAGCTGCAACGCCCGTTGTGTATATCAAAATCTCGCAAGTTTTGTCGATATGCTGAAAGGAAAATGGAAGGAGAATATCGATGGCCACCTCGCTGAACACCTATGGAATACCTTCTTTTTTTGTGTTCCGGTCGTCTCCGTCACGCTCGCATCCTTTCAACGACAATTCCAAAAGCTGGGTCAGGGCTCTATCGGCTGGCTATTGCTGGATGAGGCCGGCCAGGCCTCTCCTCCTTCCGTCTGCGGAGCGCTATGGCGTTGCCGGCAATGTATCCTCATCGGAGACACCCGGCAGATCCCTCCCGTCGTCACCATCCCTGCGACCCTCAGCCGATTCCTGCAGAACCAATTTGGCATCGCACATGACGACTGGTCGCCGTCAAAACATTCCGCTCAATACCTGGCCGACAGGGTGACGACCACAGGCGCCTATATCCAACAAAACAACACCGATCCCATCTGGACCGGCATACCCCTCCGCGCCCATCGACGCTGTCACGAACCAATGTTTTCCATCGCCAATACTATCGCCTACAATGGTCAGATGGTTCAAGCGACCCCCATCGCCCCCGCCCTCACCGCCGCGAGCGCCATCCCCACCGCCGCGAGCGCCATTCCCCTCATCCCCGCCGTCCCCTCCGCCATCCCCTCCGCCGCACCCTCCATTCCCCACATCCCCTCCGGTCCCTCCGCAGCGCCCCCCATTTCCTTCATCCTCTCCGCCGCGCCCCCCATTCCCCTCATCCCCTCCGGTCCCTCCGGCTGGTTCGACATCCGCGACGACGAAGCCCTTGACGGCCATGCCATCGCCAGGGAACTCGAATTCATCGACCTCTTCCTCCAACCTCTTTCCCGCTACCCTCACCCCATCTTCCTCATTTCCCCCTTCAGATCCATCGCCGACCTCTGCAGCACGCGCTATGAGAAGATCCCCATGTTGAAATGCGGTACGATCCACACCTTCCAGGGAAAAGAAGCCGACATCGTCATCCTCGTCCTCGGCACCCACCCCGACAGCATCGCCGCCCGCAAGTGGGCGGCCTCCGGTCCCAACATCCTCAACGTCGCCGTCACCCGCGCCCGTCACCGTCTCTATGTCGTCGGCAATCGTGCCACCTGGTCAAGACACAACTACTACAACATCCTCGCCGCAACCCTGCCCGTCAGACCGCACGGTCTGCTGCTATGATCAGCAGCTCCGCTCAACCCTATCCATCTTCGTGGATCACTGGCAAAAGCCGAAAAATTCGGTAAATTACCTTATGAGAAATCTGCTTTTCGTCGCCCTTATCGTCACTCTGGCATACGCCCCCCGCGATCCCTTCGCGACCGTCCATACTCAGGCCGGCCTTATCTCCGGCACTACCAGCAAAGATGGCAGCGTCCACATCTTTCGCGGGATACCCTTCGCCGCACCTCCCATCGGCGCCCGCCGTTGGCGGGCGCCGCAGCCCCTTACCCCCTGGTCCGGCATCCGCAAATGCGATGCATTCGGCCCCAGTCCCATGCAGGCGAAACCCGTTCCATTCGGCGTTTATACATCGGAATTTCTGATCCCCGCGCAACCCATCAGCGAAGACTGTCTTTATTTGAACGTTTGGACGGCCGCTACCAATCCCGCGGACCGCCGGGCTGTCCTCGTCTATATCTATGGCGGAGGTTTCGTCAGCGGCGGCAGCGCCTGTCCCATCTATGACGGAGAGGCCATGGCGAAAAAAGGCGTCGTCTTCGTCAGCATCAACTATCGGGTAGGTATATTCGGTTTCTTCAGCCATCCCGGCCTGACGGCCGAGTCCGGGCACAACGCTTCAGGCAATTATGGATTACTGGATCAGATCGCCGCGCTCCGCTGGGTAAAAGAAAATATCGCCGCCTTCGGCGGCGACCCCTCCAATGTGACCATCGCCGGCCAATCCGCAGGCTCCATGAGCGTCAGCTGTCTCGTCGCATCGCCGCTCGCAAAAGGCCTCTTCAAAAAGGCCATCGGAGAAAGCGTCGCCTCAATCTTGAATGTACCCGGCTTTATACAAACGCCAACCCTCCGGCAAGCCGAACAACAAGGCGCGAAAGTCGCCACCCAGTTGAATGCCTCCGATCTGAATGCCCTCCGCGCCATCCCCGCCGACCGGCTACTAACAATCAACATTCCACGCGGACCGGTTATCGACGGATATGTCCTTCCCGCACTGCCCGGCGAGATCCTTCGGGAACATCATAACAACCCCGTCGTGCTGCTCACGGGGTGGAACGATGACGACTATTTCCTCGGCGCGCCAAAGAACGCTCAACAGTTTCGCGAACAACTAAAGCAACAATTCGGTCCCAGCGCCGACAGCGCCCTGCTCTTCTATCCCGCCACCGACGATGCTACGGCACTAATATCCCAGGAACACCTCAACCGCGACATGCTCGTGGGCGTCCAAAACTATAGCTGGGCCAATCTCCAATCCCAAAACGGCCGCGTCTTCGTCTATCGCTTCCGCCGCCGTCCCCCCGCCACCGCCGACTTCATCAAATACGGCGCCTTCCACACCGCCGAAGTCCCCTATGCCTATGGAAACCTCGCCTTCACCAACCGTCCCTGGGAACCCATCGATCACCAACTCTCCGCGATCATGACTTCCTACTGGGCCAACTTCGCCAGCACCGGCGATCCCAACACATCCGGCGATCGCAACACATCCGCCACCCCCAACACCTCCCGCACCCCCAACACCTCGCGAACCCCCGGCACTTCCTCCACCCCCAACACCGCCGCCCCCTCCACTTCCGGCACCCCCTCCACCCTTCCCCACTGGCCATCCTATACCCTCCCTACCGCGACGACGATGATCCTCGACGAATCGCCGCACGCCGCATCCGTCCCCGACAAGGCCGCGCTGGACTGGCTTATCCGATGGATAGCCCATAGCGAAAAATAGGTGTTTTAACTCTTTACCGCACCCATCCCTCTCCGTACCTTCCACCCGGCGTACACCAAAAAGCACAAATCCGTACCCTCCA
>DASYSV010000172.1:0-6847 GCA_036010185.1 Puia sp. | reverse complement strand
CACTTTCCGGGAATAGTCCCGTTCGGTCATGATCCCGAGGTATTTACTTCCTTCCAGCACCATCACCGATCCGATATTCTGTTCGGCCATGATCCGCAGGGCTTCCAGCACTGTCGTTTCCGGGGTCACGGAGGTGATACGAGCCCCTCCTTTATGAGTAAGAATATCAGCTACTTTAGTCATACGTGTGATTTTTTGGTGAGGTAATCCTGTTTTTTCAATTTACGCAATTTTTTTCCTTTTTCGTTCAAAATTTATCCCGGGAGGGGGCGCCCATCCCCCGTGTGCTTATCTTTGACCATATCAACCGGTTATCATGCGCATCCTGCCTTTTTTCTTCCTGCTGCTGGCCGCTGGTCCGCTGCATTCCCAATCACCGATCCCGCCGCCGTCTATTGCTGTCGACCAGCTGGGCTTCTATGCCAATGGCCCCAAATACGCGGTCGTAACGGGTCCTGCCGCAGGGGGGACGTTCTTGCTCGTCACAGTGGGGAGCGCTTCTCCGTCCGGGTCTTCGGGAGTGGATACGGTTTTTGTCGGGCATCTCGGGCCGGAAATGGCGTCCGCCAACTCGTCGGTGTCGACGCGTCTCGCCGATTTCAGTGGTTTTCACAGGGTCGGGTTATACAGGGTGGTCGTGCCGGGTTTTCACAATTCTTATCCATTTGCCATTGGGGAGGGGGTATATTCCCGGCTGACGGCGGCGGCGTTGAAGGGGTACTATTACCAGCGATCGGCGATGACGCTGACACCCGAATTTGCGGGTAAGTGGGCGCGTCAGGCCGGTCATCCGGATACTGCAGTGCTCATCCATCCTTCCGCCGCCGGACCCGAACGTCCGGCCGGTAGCCTTATTTCGGCTACAGGTGGCTGGTATGATGCCGGGGACTATAACAAATACGTGGTCAACTCGGGCATCACCATGGGGACCCTGCTCGACGCTTATGAGGATTTTTCGGGGTATTTCGACACCCTGAGAACGAATATACCGCCGGTGGGTGTCGAAGGGACGCCGGGATCTCATTCGACGCGGGTGTTGACGTCGGCGAATTTCACCGCGGCACACCGTATTCCCGATATCCTCAATGAAGTACTGTATAATCTTCGCTGGATGCTGGAAATGCAGGACCCTGCCGATGGAGGCGTTTACAATAAATGCACCAATGCCGCATTCGATGGGATGGTCATGCCGGGGGTTACGAAGACACCACGATACGTGGTTCAAAAGGGAACGGCTGCTACGCTGGATTTTGCAGCTGTGATGGCGCAGGCGGCCCGCATTTTCCAAAAATTTCCGGGCCGGCTACCGGGGCTGGCGGACAGTTGCCGCACATCGTCTGTCCGCGCCTGGCAATGGGCAATGCAACATCCCGACAGCGTTTATGATCAGAATGCGATGAACCGGAAATTCACGCCACCCGTTACCACCGGCGGCTACGGCGATTATTTTTTTGGCGACGAACGTTACTGGGCTGCGGCGGAATTACTCATTACTACCGGGGACACGCAATACCTGGCCGCTGTGAACCAGGGTATCGGCGCTCCCGTGGTCCTGCCGACATGGGCTTATGTCAAGACGATGGGGGACTTTTCCCTGTTGAGGCACCGGGCGGGGTTATCCGCATTGCTCGGCGTGGGACTCGACTCTTTGCGCGGGAAGATGTTGCGGACGGCGGATGCCTATACCGACCGGGAAGCGGGCACTGCTTTTCATACCGTGATGGGGGAGAAGCGTGCGGACTTTGTCTGGGGCAGCAATTCGGTTGCTGCTAATGAAGGCATGTTGCTGATCAACGCCTGGTTGTTGCAACACAAACAGGCTTATCTCGACGGGGCGCTTTCCAACCTGGACTATCTGCTCGGCCGCAATGCTACGGGTTATTGTTTCGTCACCGGTCTGGGCAGTCATTCGCCAATGCATCCGCATCATCGGCCGTCTATTGCAGATGGCATCGATCAGCCCGTGCCCGGCCTACTCGCGGGCGGACCCAATGGCGGCCGGCAGGACGGTCAGCATTATATATACCTGGAACCGGAGACATCCTATCTCGACAACGACCAGGCATATGCGTCAAACGAGATCGCTATCAACTGGAATGCGCCGCTGGTCTATCTTTCGGGCGGACTGGAGGCATTGCAGTATAGTTCGGGTTATTCGCAGCATGATCGCCTTGCTCCCTCGATGCAGGTGGCCGCACCGCATAAGTGAAGGGATACGGGCAACTCAATAAAATGAACAATCAGTTATGCTTAGGAGTTTTTTTACCATTGCCTGGCGCAATCTCCGGAAGAACAGGACCTATGCATTGATCAATGTGTCGGGTTTGTCGCTGGGCATTGCCTGCGGTTTGCTGATCTACGCGCTGGTAGGTTATCATCTCAGCTTTGACGATTTCCATGCCGGCAAAGACCGGATCTATCGCGTGGTCACCGAGTTCCATGACGAGATAGCCGACTATTCGCAGGGCGTACCCAGTCCGCTCGGGAAGGCTTTCAGAAAGGACTTCGATTATGCGGAGGCCGTCGCGCGGGTGGTCGACTTCAATAATGACCTGATCACTTTCGCCGACGGGAGCGGGGGTGGGAATCTCGGCGGGGGTTCGAATGGTGACCGGGGTGCGAATGGCGGTGTGGGTGGCGGTGTGATCCGCAAGTTCGAAGAACCGAAAGGCATTGCATATGCGGAGCCTGCTTTTTTCGGTATATTCAATTTCCCGCTGCTCGAAGGCGACAGGACCACGGCGCTGCAACATCCCGGTCAGGCATTGATCACCGAAAGGCTGGCCAAAAAGTATTTCGGGGAGGCGCATGCGGCAATGGGCCGCGTGATCCGGATAGACAACGTGACTGATTTTGCCATCGTCGGTATCCTGAAGGATATTCCCGTCAATTCGGACCGGCAACAGGAGATCTATCTCTCCTACGACGATGTGAAGGACAAGAACCGGAGGATCTCTAGCGATAGCAGCTGGGGAAGCATCTATAGCCAATGTATGTGTTTTGTGCGGTTGCGACCGTCGGTCACCGTGGCACAGGCCGACAGCGGGCTGGCCCGGATGGGCAGGACTTATCAGAAGGGCCGGGATGCGCAGACGACCATCTTTCGGCTGCAGCCTCTCTCCGATATCCATTTCAATCCCGATTTTGACGGCTATGTCGACAAGAAATACCTATGGGCCTTGTTCTTTATCGGGGTCTTCATCGTGCTTACCGCTTGTGTCAATTTCATCAATCTTGCGACGGCGCAGGCGTTGAATCGTTGCACGGAGGTGGGGATACGCAAGGTGTTGGGCGGTTTGCGAACCCAGTTGTTCTGGCAGTTTGTACTGGAGACTGCGTTCATTGCGGTGCTGGCGGCGGTGATCGCCTATGGACTGTCGCTGGCCGCATTGCCGGCCGTCAATAGCCTTTTCCGCAGCGCCATCGGTTTCGACCGGCTGGGAAGCCTGTCTACGCTGGCTTTCCTGTTGGGATTGTTAGTGGTCGTCATTTTTCTGTCCGGGAGCTATCCCGGGGTGGTTTTGTCGCGTTTTCGTCCGGCAGCTGCGCTCAAGAGCAGGCTCTCGCAAAAGGAAACAGGCAGCTTTTCGATCCGCCGTGCCCTGGTCGTCACGCAATTTGCGATCTCCCAATTGCTGATCATCGGGACGATCGTCATTGCCGCACAACTGCATTTTGTAAAGGACATAGACATGGGATTCGACAAAGACGCCATCGTGATGGTCCCGCTGCCGGGTCATGATCCGGTGAAGCTGCGTTCTATGCGCACACAGCTGGAACAGATAGCGGGGGTTCGGTCAGTATCGTTGTGTTATAGTGCGCCGGCCTCAGAAAGCAACAATTCGACCAATCTGCGATTCGACCACCGGGCCGAGGACGAGCACTGGGAGGTGAATACGAAGAAGGCCGACGACCGATACCTGCGGACCTTCGGATTAAAGCTGGTTGCCGGCAGGGACCTGTTCCCCGCGGATACCGCGAGGGAGTTCGTGATCAATGAGACGATGGTCCGGCGGCTGGATCTCGCTTCCGCTACACAGGCTCTGGGGAGATCGCTCAGGATCAATAAAGTTACCGGACCCATCGTGGGGGTGGTCCGCGATTTCCACAACTCTTCGCTGCGAAGCAGTGTCGCGCCCATCGCCATCTTTTCGGACATCAACAATTATGACCGTTGTGCGGTGAAGATCACACCTGCGCATATCCATAGCAGTTTGGCCGCCATCGAAAAGATATGGAACGGGGCCTTCCCGGACTATCTGTATTCCTATCGGTTCCTGGATGACAGCATCGCGGCCTTTTATGAATTCGATACTTCTTTGATGAACCTGATCGGGTTGTTTGCCGTCATCGCCGTTTTCATCGGCTGTCTGGGGCTCTATGGTCTGACGGCTTTCATGGCCGTGCGCAAGACCAGGGAGATCGGCGTCCGGAAGGTGTTGGGGGCGGGTATTCCCGGTATCCTCTGGCTTTTCGGTCGCGAGTTCTCCCGGCTGGTGCTGGTCGCATTTTTGATCGCCGCTCCCGCCGCCTGGCTGATCATGCACCAGTACCTGCAGGATTTCAAATACCGGATAACACTGGGGCCGGGCGTCTTTGCGCTGGCGATGGGGGTGACGATGGTCATTGTGGTGCTTACGGTGGGATGGAGATCGATGAGGGCAGCGCTGGCTAATCCGGTGAGGGCGCTGCGTAGCGAATAGAAAAAGCCCCCGTGTGGGGGCTTTGAAAGAAATTCAGTGCGGAAGGGGCGCTATTCCAACGCTTTCAGGGGGCGTATCCAGATATTGCGGAAGCTGATGGGCTCGCTCTTATCGCCATGGGCCTGTAGCTTGACGGGGCAGGGGCCATGGGGTTTGTAAAAAGGTTTGCCGATATAGCGGGTCACTCCTTTCAACTCGAAATTGTTCTGAACGAGAACGCCATTGAGGAAGGCCGTCACTTTGGCCGGGGAGGCGAGGCTGCCGTCTGAATTGAAAACGGGTGCTGTCCATACTACATCGTAAGAGGACCATTCCCCGGGTTTGCGGCTGGGATTGGCCAGCGGGATACCTTGTTTATAGACGGCGCCGACCTGTCCATTCGTATAAGTCTTGTTGTTATAGTTGTCGAGGATCTGCAGCTCGTATCCTTCGTCTCCCTTGCCGGTGGAAGCCAGGAAGAGACCGCTGTTGCCGCGGGCCTGGTCCGAGCCGCTGATATTCGCCGGGATGCGGAACTCGAGATGCAATTGGTAATTGGTAAAGCATTGTTTGGTCTGGATATTTCCCGATTGTTTATTGACAGTAAGAATGCCGTCGGCAACGATCCAGTCGGCGGGTTTGCCGTCGGAAACGCGTACCCATTGATCTTCGTTCGAGCCGTCGAAGAGGATGACGGCGTCCGAAGGAGCGCCGGCGCATTGCGCTGCCGGTGTGACTACCGGGGGGACGGGGCTATAGACTTCGGTTGCCCGGTGATCCGTGGAATCGTATTGCTGGGCAAAAATGGAAGTGCAGGCGAGCAGGGCAGCCGGCAGGAGCAGCGGTGCCCTCCTGTTAGAGTGACAAGCAAGATGGAACATACGGTAAAAGAATTAATGAGCGATCAATTTAGGACATTTTTCGCATATCCGCCGTAACGGGCAGTTCGTTGAGAATGGGGTGAGGCGGGCAGTTATTTATCGAATGCATTTCCCCATCCTTCTTCTTTCAGCTTGTCGACCTTACTGAGGACTTCCTGTTCGAGTTTTTTCTTGTATTCGGATACGTGTTCGCGAATGGAGGCATCGAAGGCCCCGATGATGGACCCTGCCAGGATACCGGCATTCTTCCCGCCATTGAGGGCTACGGTAGCCACCGGAACTCCGCCGGGCATCTGGAGCATGGAAAGGACCGAGTCCCAGCCGTCGATGGAGTTGGAGGACTTGATGGGTACGCCGATTACGGGGAGCGTAGTGAGCGAGGCGACCATTCCGGGCAGGTGGGCGGCTCCGCCGGCGCCGGCGATGATGACTTTCAGCCCGCGATCAGCAGCCTGTACCGCATATTGGACCATCCGGAGCGGGGTACGGTGTGCCGAGACCACCGTCATTTCGAAAGGGATCGAGAATTCGTCGAGCATATCGGCGGCGGCCTTCATGATCGATAGGTCGCTGTCGCTGCCCATTATGATACCTACCTGTGGTTTGTTCATTTGGTTCTTTTTATGCGGGGGGGCCTAGCGCCCGATGGACCTGTCCCGCATTTCGGTCGCCGGCGGCTGTTGCAGAGCGAGTGCGGCCGCGGCGGCGTTAGCCGCCGCGGCCTCTTTGCTGATGACCTTCAGGGTATTCTTTATCTTATGCGCCTTATAGATCAGGTCTTGTTTCTCACGGCTGACGATCGTCACATGGCCCATCTTGCGGCCGGCCCGCGTCTCCGTTTTCCCATAGATATGGACGAACACATTGTCGATGTGGAGCACTTCGTCCAGACCGTCATAATACGCCTCGCCTTCGCAACCTTCTTCCCCGATGAGATTGACGATGGCCCCGGGTAGGATGGCGTCGGTGTTACCCAGCGGATAACCGAGGATCACCCTCCACAGCATATCGAACTGCGAGCTGTAATTCGCCTCGATCGTATGGTGACCGCTATTATGTACGCGCGGCGCGGTTTCGTTGACATATACATCGCCCTGGCGGGTCACGAAAAGCTCCACCGCAAAGATGCCCGGACTCTTCAGCTCCTTGACCACGCGGAGCGAAACGGCCTCCACCTTCCAGAGTATATTCTGAAGCAGCTCGGCCGGGCTGATCTGATAGTCCAGCAGATTGAGACGGGGATCGAAGACCATGTCCACGGGTGGATAGATGGCCGTCTCGCCT
>DASYSV010000166.1:0-5174 GCA_036010185.1 Puia sp. | reverse complement strand
CGAGATGAACTCCCCTTCTTTGATTTCGAGATTGATGTCCTTTAAGATGAAATTGGGTCTTCCGCCTACATTTACCCATTTAGAGATCCGTTTGAGCTCGATCATATTGATAGATTAGAGATTACAGTGTTTCGATATGGTGAAAAGACATGCCAGAATATAAATATATGATAAACATGGTTTTATGTGGTATTTCTTTCGTTCGGGGTGCGATTTCGATACAAAAAGTGTCCGATTTCGATACAGTTTTGAATCATTCTGCACGGAGATCCATGAGCCGCCGGGCGGTTCACTCCCGACGCAATGCATTTATGGGGTCGGCGGCCAGGGCTCGTATGGTGAGGCCTCCGATGATGGTAAGGGCGATGCCCAGGATCAGTGATACGGTCAATAGCAAGGTTCCCACGCCGATGGACACGCGGTAAGCGTAATGTTCGAGCCATCGGTGGATGAACCACCAACTGGCGGGGATCGCAATGGCGGAGGCTATGGCGGCCAGGCGGATAAATCTGCCGGAAACCAGGCCGAGAATGGTGCGGTTATCGGCGCCCAGGACCTTGCGGATGGCGATCTCCTTCATCCGTCGCTCAATCGTGAAGATGGTGAGACCGATGAGGCCCAGGATTGCAAGTATGATGGCCAGTATGGTAAAGAAGGCGATGGCATTGCCGAGGAGTCTTTCTTTCTCTGCCAGGTGTGCGAATTGGTCGTCCATGAATGAGATGTGCAACTGGGTATCGCCGAGGAAGGTTTTGGCGGTGGCTCGCAGCCAGTCGATAAAATGGGCGGTGTTCCCGCTGCGGAGGCGTATGATCAGGTCGGCGCCTGTGTTGTCATTGCGTTGAAAGGTGATGACGGCGGGCGCTATTTTTTCCCGGAGGGTGGCGTAATTGAAGTCTTTGACGACGCCGATAACGCGTTGGCTGCCGTTGATCAGGGTACCGATGGGATGGAAAAGGCCCAGCGCGGCTACGGCCGATTCGTTGAGGATGAGGGAATTGGTATCGGATATCAGGTTCTTTTCAAAATTGCGGCCTCCGACGAGACGCATACCGAGCGTAGCGATATATTGGTCGTCGCCGGGGAACTGCTGTATGCTCATGTTCTTATTCGTAGCCGGGTTCAGGTAGGTGCCCATAATGATGGAATTACCGGCGGGGGTGCGACCGCAGAAGCTGGCACTGACTACGGCGGCCTGTTGCTGGACCAGTTGGCGGAAGGCTTCGGCATGGTCTTTCAGATCGCCGACATTATCGATGACCACCAGTCCGTCCGAGTTGAAGCCTTTGTCTTTAGTCTTCATGAAATTGAGCTGGCTGAAGACGGTGAACGACACGAATACCAGACCGGTGGCGATGGCGAACTGAAAGGTGACGAGGATATTCCGGATGGCCGGTCTGTCTTTACCGGCGCCGCTGCTGCGGATGGTAAGGCGATTGCGCCGGTCGGTGAGATAGAAGGCCGGGTAGATGCCGGCAAGGATGCCGACGGCAACGGTGAACAGGAAAAGATAGAAAAAGTTGGCTGAGAAGAAGGGTATGGGGCCGGTGAGATCGGCGCCGGTGGTTCGGTGATAGGTCCAGAGGATGAGCTGGATAAAGCTGCAGGCGATGATCATGGCCAGGAGACTGAAAGCGGTGGATTCGCTTATGATCTGCGCGATGAGGGCGGGGCGACCCGCGCCGAAGGTCTTTTTGAGTCCCATCTCTTTGGAGCGGACGGAGGAGCGGGCCGTCACGAGATTGACATAGTTGATGACGGCCAGGAAAATGAGGAGCCAGGCGACCGTGCGGAGGAGGTGAACCTGGGTAAGGTTGCCACTTTCGCCGATCTCGAATTTTACATTGTTGTCGAAATAGATCGATGTGAGGGGTTGGATGAGAAAGGACACGGTGCTGCTGGCGTCTTTCCATTCCTTATAGCTGATGGTGGCTCCCGTGGATGGATAGACGACCTTTTCGCGGAGACGATCGAGCCAGGTTTGCAGATTGGCTTGGGTAGCGCCGGGTCTGAGCTTTACATAATTGAACTCGGAGCAGGAGACCCAGTTGGTGGCATATTCGCTGGAATCGACGCCGCGGGGGAGGAGGAGGCGGGGGTGGAGGTGCGATTTTTCGAAGCCCTGGTGGAGGACGGCGACCACCTTGTAGGGTTTCATTTTCTTGCCGACGTATATCGTTTTCCCGATGGGGTCCTGGTTGCCGAAGAAGCGTTGGGCATAGTCGGGGGAGAGGATCGCCTCGTTGGGTCCGAGGCCGCCGGGAGGAATGCGCCCGGCATCGGCGGTGTAGGAAAAGACTTTGAAAAAGGAAGTGTCGATATAGTAGGGATAGTTGTTCTTAAAGGCGCGGTCCTGTGTGGAGGTGCGGACGTCATCGTTATTGAAAGCTGTGATGGCGGTGGCGTCTTCAACGTCTTTACAGGAAGCCCGGACTGCGTTGCACATCATGGCCTGGCTGAAGGCGAAGGGCCCCATATGGTAAAAGTCTGTGGCGATGCGGTAGATGCGGTCCGCGTCGTGGAACTGGCGGTCCGTATTCAGCTCCCGGTGGGCATAGACGAACAGTAGGAAGGAGGCGGCGATGCCGATAGACAGACCGCCCAGGTTGATAAGGGAGAAGGCGGGGTATTTGCGGAATTGCCGGAGGGCAGGTTTTAGTCGGTTGAGCATATGATATAAAGCTACATTATTTTGAGGGTAGAAGGGTTTATCCGGGTCGGGGGTTGCATTTTGAGGGTAGGAGGGTTATACGGGTCGGGGGTTGCATTTCGAGGGTAGGAGGGTTTATTCGGTTCGCAGGCTCCGGATGGGATTGGCCAGCGAAGCCCTGATCGTGATATAGCTGACTGTCAGCAGGGCGATGGCGACCGCTCCTGCGCCGGCAAGGAGGAATATTTTCCAGTCGATGTTTGTGCGGTAGGTGTAGTTGTTAAGCCAGCTATGCATGATCCACCAGGCGACTGGGAAGGCCAGCAGGCAGGCCAGCAGGACGAGCTTGACAAAATCGCGGGTGAGGAGGCTGGTAATCAGGAGCACGGAGGCGCCGAGCACTTTTCGGACACCGATCTCTTTTGTTCTTCTTTCGGCGGCGTAGCCAGCGAGGCCGAAGAGACCGAGGCAGGAAATGAAGACCGCCAGTGCGGCGAAGACGGCGGAGAGGCGACCGGTGAGGGTCTCTGTCTTGAACTGGTTGAGAAAATCCTCATCGAGGAATTTGTATTCGAAGGGGTAGCCGGGGTTGTCGGTCCTGACCACATTTCCGATGGCTGCGACGGCTTTGGGAACATCGGCGTTCGCCTTCAGGCGTACCGAGAGGTAATTGGTGCCTGCAGGGTAGCAGTACAGGATGAGGGGTGCGGCGGTCTGGTACATATTGTTATAGACAAAGTCCCTGACGACCCCGATGACCCGGTATTTATTCTGGCCGTTGCTAATGAGGGTGCCGACGGCGCTGCCGGCGGTAATGAGATGGGCGAAGCTCTCATTGATGATAATGCTGTTGCTGTCCTCTGCGGCGGCCTCATGGAAATTGCGGCCTGCTGCCAGCTGCATTCCCATCGTGGAGATATATTCGGGTGAGGTGGTTTCCTGGGTAATGAGGACCTCCTTGCCGGGGTCTTTGCCGGGCCAGTCGAAACCGCCTCCATTGCTGTACAGATTGAGGACGGGGCTTCTGCTGAGGGCGGCGTCTTTTACGTAACCGGTGTGAATGAGATCATTGCGGATGGCCGTGAAATGGTCCTGCATTTTCCCTTGCAGGTTCATATACAGGAGGCCTTCTTTTTCGAAGCCCAGACGGCGATGCTGGACATATTGCAGTTGCTGGTAGATGATGATCGTCGTGATGATGAAGACGATGGAGGTAGCGAATTGAAGGACGACGAGTCCTTTGCGGATAAATACGGCTCCCCCGGCGGCCCGCACTTTTATGCCTTTTAGGACATAGACCGGGTTAAAGGAGGAAAGATAGAAAGAGGGGTAGGAGCCGGCAAGAAGGCCGCAGATGAGACCGATGGCCAGCAGCGCCGTGATGTGGAGCGGATTCAGCAGGTGCAGGGAGAGCTGCTTTTCCACGAGATCGTTGAATGCCGGAAGGGCCAGCGCGGTGAGACCGAGCGATAGGACAACGGCGAGAAAGGACATTACAATGGACTCGCCGATGAACTGGCCGACCAGTTTGCCTTTGCCTGCGCCGAGGACCTTTCGGACGCCTACTTCGCGGGAGCGTCGCTCCGAGCTGGCGGTGGCGAGGTTCATGAAATTAATGCAGGCGATGATAAGGATGATCCAGGCGATGAGGGTAAAGATGCGGATGTACTGGATCCTGCCATTGGAAGGATCCTGCTTGCCATTCTTGAATGAGGTATAGAGACGCCATTGGTTCATCGGATAGAGGAAGGGTTTCATGACGGCGCCCGGCGCTTTTTCCTGGACGTAGTTGGTCAATAGCTTGTTGATCGAAGCGGGGTCGGCGGAGGGCTTTAGCTCGACGAAGGTCATGACGCCATTGCTGCCCCAATATTGAAGCCATTGGTTCTTTTGATAGAATGCCTGATAGCTGCCGAGCCAATTGAAGTGAAAGGAGCAGTTGGCGGGCAGGTCCTTAAAAACGCCGCTGATCGTATATGGTTCATTGTGATCCATCTTCAGGGTTTTGCCAATGGGGTCGGTGTTGCCGAACAGGGCTTTGGCCATACCCTGGCTGATGATGAGCGAATGGATATCTCCGAGTGCGGTCGCCGGGCTGCCTTCGATGAAGTCGAGATTGAACATGGAGAGGAATTCGGGATCGCTATATTGGCCTTCTTCGTAGATAGGATTTTTGTCGGTGGTGAAGAGGCCCCGGTATGGCCAGCAGAGTCGGGAAACGGCCGCGATGCCGGGGATGTCGGTCTTCATGGCCGGCGCGAGCGGGCCCGGGGTGGCAGAAAAAGTATAGGTAGTTCCGCCGTAGGTTTGGTTGCCCTGGATCTGGTAGAGGACGGCCTTTTTGGTGAATTGGTGGTCCCAGGTGAACTCGTCCTCGATCCATAGGAAGATAAGTGTGGAGCAGGCGATGCCGACAGCGAGACCGAAGATATTGAGGAAGGTGTAGGTCCGGTTCTTCCAGAGATTGCGAAAATAAGCTTTCAGGTAGTTGGTGAGCATGAGGTGTAGTTTATTCGGTTCGGAG
>DASYSV010000164.1:0-6632 GCA_036010185.1 Puia sp. | reverse complement strand
AACTTTCGCATGAACAAAACGTATAATCAGCAACGAAGCATCCCGCGGATCGACACGCAAAGTCAACTGCGAACTATCCGGCGAAGCCCCTGGCGCAGTTTGCTGTCCATAGCTTTACTGGTGCCGGTATTCGGCCTCCGTGCTCAGCAAACCCCGGCGGCCTCTTCTTCCGCGATGCAGGCGCCGCAGATCCATGATTTCTCGGTGAAAGAAGCGATCGATTATTCATCGAAGAACAATGTGGCGGTCAAGAATTCCTTATTGGATTACCAGATACAGGAGCAAAGCAATCGCGCGACGACTTCGGCGGCGCTTCCGCAGGTGACCGGCAATCTCGGACTCACGGATTATATCCAGATACCGACGACGCTCCTACCGGGAGAGTTCCTGAGCCCGCCACAGCCCGGCACCTATTTCCCGATCAAATTCGGGACGAAGTGGAATGCTACGGGCGGCGTCACCCTGAAGCAGACATTGTTCGACGGTCAGGTGTTCGTAGGCCTTCAGGCGCGCAGCGCTTCGCTCGAATATTATCACCAGCGGGAGGAGATCACCCAACAGATGATCCGGTCCAATATCTATAAGATATATTACCAGCTGCTGATCGCCAGATCGCAGATAGAGCAGATAGACGCCAATATCACCAACCAGCAGGCCCTGCTGCACAATTCAACGGAAATGTTCAAGAACGGTTTTGCCGAACAGCTGGATGTCGATAAGGCGACAGTTCAGCTGGCCAATCTGCAGTCTGAGAAGATCCAGACGGAGTTCAATGTCTCCAATGGCTATCTGGCCTTGAAGGTACTGATGGGCATGCCGGTCCGGGATTCACTGCATCTCACCGATACCCTTACGTACGATATGCTTCGGGATGCCGCATTGGGGGATAACTACAACTATTCCGACCGTCATGAATTCAAGTTGCTGGAAGTCGGCAAACAGCTGAACGAATTCGATGTCAAACGGTATAAAAAGATGTATATACCGACCGTGTCGCTGACCGCCGCCTATTCCCAGAATCAGTACGTCAATGAGTTCGATCTGGCGGCGAAGAACAGCTGGTTCCCCACCACTTATCTGGGTCTGAACGTCAGCATCCCGATATTCGACGGTTTCAACAAAGATGCGAATATCAGGCAGGCGAAGCTGCGCCTGCAGCAGACCTCGAACAATATGGACTCGCTGAAGATCCGGATCGACAACGACGTGAAGGAAGCCCAGCTTCGCTTTTCGGCCGCGCTGGCGACCCTGGATTACCAGAAGAAGAATATGGAGCTATCCGAGAGGGTTTACCAACAGACAAGAAAGAAATATGAGCAGGGTCTTGGCTCCAATCTCGAGATCACGAATGCCCTGACCGATCAGAAAACGGCGCAAGCCACCTTCTTCAACGCCTTGTACAACGCTGTCATAGCAAGAGTGGATTACCTCACCGCCATTGGAAAATTATAAACGTAAAAAATTCTAAAGCACATCGTATGAATAAGATATTAACTGTTGTCATGGCTTCTTCTCTCCTGTTTGCCGCCTGCGGCAGCAGTTCGGTCAACAAGGACGAATCGCTCGCGGCGAAAAAAGCCCGTCTCGACAGTCTCAACTCCCAAAAGGGAAAGATCGAAAAACAGATAAACTCTCTTCAGAACGAGATCGACAAGCTCGATACGACATCCGGCAAGAAGGAAAAGGCCAAGTTGGTCACGCTGACCCCCATGGCGCCAACCTCCTTTACACACTATATCGATCTGCAGGGTAACGTAGAAGCCGTCAATATGTCCTATATCTCACCCCGCGGGCAGGGCGGTGTCGTGACCCAGCTCTTCGTCAGACAGGGCGACCATGTCCGTCAGGGTCAGCTTCTGCTTAAGCTCGACGACGCCATCCAAAAGCAAACCCTGGCTGCCGACCAGACACAACTTGCATATGCCAAAGACCTTTATCAGCGCCGCAAGAACCTATGGGACGAGAAGATAGGGACGGAAGTAGACCTGGTCAACGCAAAGAACCAGGTTGACCAGGTAGAGGCAAAGATCAAGATCGATCAGCAACAGTTGGACTTCACCAATGTCTATGCCGACATTCCCGGAACGGTGAATACCCTTAAAGTAAAGGTCGGCGAAAGCTTCGGCCCGGGAAGCCAGGCGCTCCAGATCGTCAATACCGATAATCTCAAGGTCGTCGTTCAGGTGCCGGAGATATACCAGACCCGCGTTCGGGTGGGTACTCCGGTAAAGATCGCGTTCCCCGGTCTCAACAATAAGGAGGTCACGGGGACCATAGCCATCTCCGGACAGGTTATCGATCAGAATAACCGCGCCTTCCAGGTAGAGATCCATATCCCCAACAGCGGCGATATTCGCGCCTACCAGGTGGCGATCGTCAAGCTGCAAGATTATAACGCGACCAATGTGCTCACCATACCCATCAATACCATGCAGACCGACGAGACCGGTAAATATGTGATGGTAGGCGTGGATCAGAACGGCAAGCTCATCGCGCATAAGAAGTCGATCACAGTAGGCCAATCCTACTCCGACAAGATACAGGTCACAGGCGGTCTGGAGGTCGGCGACAAGCTGGTCACCGACGGATACAAGGGCCTGTACGAAGGACAACCGATAATAACCCAATAGGCCGACGTACCAACCGTCAATCCTTCATTCATCTGAAAAAAAAGTTATGAGCGCTTTAGAAAATTTTACCGGCAAATTCAAGCACTTCTGGCCCACCACCTGGAGTGTCAAAAATCGAACGGCCATCTACCTGGTAATGCTGGTCTTCAGTGGTATCGGCATCTTCCAGTTTTATACGCTCCCGAAAGAGCAGTTCCCGGATATCGTCATCCCGACGATCTATGTCTCCACCATCTATACGGGTAACTCCCCGAAAGACATGGAGAACCTCGTGACGCGGCCCATCGAAAAACAGATCAAGGCCATTACGGGAGCCAAGATCAATAAATTCACCAGCACCTCGCAACAGGACTATTCGGCCATCATGGTTGAATTCGAAACCGACGTCCCGACCGATGTAGCGTTGCAAAAGGTGAAGGATGCCGTCGACAAGGCCAAACAAGACCTCCCGACCGATCTGACACAACAACCGACAGCCCTTGAGGTCAGTTTTTCAGACCTGCCGATCATGTATGTCAATATCAGCGGCGATTACGATCAGCAAAGGCTGAAAAAATTTGCCGACGATATGAAGGACAGGCTGGAAGACCTTCCGCAGTTGAACAGGGTGGACATCGTCGGCGCCCCCGAACGCGAATTCCAGATCGACGTCGACAACTACAAGATGCGCGCGTCCAACATAACCTTCAGCGATATCGACCAGGCGGTGAAAGCGGAGAACCGCGATATCTCCGGCGGCCTCCTCGAAGTGGGAAATATGAAACGCAATCTCCAGTTGAAGGGACAGTTCCATACGACCCAGGATATCGAATCGATAATCCTTCGCAGCCCGCAGGGCGGCTATCCCGTATATCTGAAAGATATCGCTACCATCAAGGATACGATCAAAGACCGGGAGAGCTATGCCCGTCTCGACGGGAAGAACGTCGTGACACTCAATATTATCAAGCGTTCGGGTGAGAACCTGATCGAGACCTCGGATACGGTCCGCGGTATCGTCAACGAAATGGTGAAGAGCCTGCCGCGGGATCTGCATGTCGTCGTGACCGGCGATCAAAGCACCCAAACCAGGAATTCTTTCAATGACCTGGTCAATTCGATCGTTATCGGATTCGTACTGGTGCTGATCATCCTGATGTTCTTTATGGGAGTGGTCAACGCCTTCTTCGTGGCGCTGTCCGTTCCTTTGAGCATGTTCGTCGCCTTTACCTTTTTACCCGGCGCCGAATTCATGATCGGCGGCGCGGTCACCCTTAACTTTATCGTGCTCTTCGCGCTCCTCTTCGGGCTGGGTATCATCGTCGACGATGCCATCGTGGTCATCGAAAATACACACCGCATCTTCACCCAGGCGAAGGGCAGGTTGACGGCGCCGACCTCCGCCATGATGGCGGCAGGTGAGGTCTTCGTCCCCGTGTTGGCAGGTACCCTGACAACCCTGGCGCCTTTCTTCCCCCTGCTGTTCTGGCCCGGTATCATTGGGAAATTCATGGTCTATCTGCCGGCCATGCTGATCTTCACCCTGACAGCGTCGCTTGTCGTGGCGTTCATTATGAACCCGGTGTTTGCAGTGGATTTCATGAACCATCCCGAAGACGGGACGCCGGCCACCCGTGCCTCCATTTTCAAAAAACCCGGATTGTGGATCGCGCTCGGTTTCGGCATTTTACTCGATCTTTCCGGCCAGCGTTTCCTCGGGAATTTGCTATTGTTCATTGTCGCCCTCGTCATTCTCAATAAATTCGTTTTCGACCGGATGATCCACGGTTTCCAGAACCGCTTTCTGCCCTGGATCATGCTCCGGTATGAACGACTGCTAAGGTGGGCCCTTCAGGGCTGGCGGCCTGCATGGCTCCTGGTCAGCACCTTTCTCCTGTTGATCTTGTCGGTGGTGCTGATCATTGTGCGCAATGGCGGAGTCGTATTCTTCCCCAAGGGTGATCCAAACCAGATATTCGTATATCTCAAACTGCCTGTCGGCACCAATGTAGATTATACCGACTCGGTCACCCACGTGCTCGAACGCAAGGTATTTTCCGTGCTCGGTATGGGCGACGGTTCAAAAAAGAACCCCGCCGTCGAAAGCGTTATTGCCAACGTTGCGGTCGGCGCCAACGACCCCAATAGCGGCGACCAGAGTACCCACCCCGAGCTCGGCCGCATCCAGGTATCCTTTGTAGAATTCAAGAAACGTCAGGGGGCATCGACTTCCATGTATCTCGATTCTATCCGCCATGTGATGAAAGACATCCCCGGCGCAGAGATCACCGTCAACCAGGAACAGAACGGTCCGCCTACCGAGCCTCCCGTCAATATTGAAGTTGCAAGCGACAATTTCGACGATCTCATCAAAACGGCTGTCTCGCTGAAGAACTATCTCGACTCGATACAAACACCCGGCGTGGAAGAGCTGAAAATGGATATCGATCTCACCAACCCGGAGATCACCCTGACTGTCGACCGGCAGCGCGCAATGATCGAGGGGATCAACTCCGCCACTATCGGGCAGGAGCTCCGTACCGCCGTGTTCGGTCTCGAATCTTCGAAGATCAAAGAAGGGAAGGACGAGTATAAGATCTATATCCGCAACCTGGAATCGCAGCGTAAAAGTCTGACCGACCTGCTCAATATGAACATCACCTACCGGGATATCGCCGCAGGCGGAGCCATCCGGAATGTTCCTATCAGTTCGCTGGTCCATGTCGACTATACCAGCACACTGGGCAGCGTCAAACGAAAGAACCAGAAAAGGATGATCACCCTGACCTCGAATGTACTCAATGGGTATACTCCACCTGCGGTCAACCAGGATCTCGCGAAATCCATCGCAGCCTTCACGCACAAACCGGATGATGTCTCTATCACTCAGACGGGTGAGGGACAACAGCAGGCGGAGACGACCGCCTTTCTCGGCAAAGCCCTGGTCATCGCGCTGGCAACGATCCTCGTCATCCTGGTCATCCAATTCGGCTCGGTCGCCAAGTCGGTGATCATCCTGAATGAGATCCTCTTCAGCATCATCGGCGTCCTGCTGGGTTTCGCGATCACCAAAATGGAGATCTCGGCGGTCATGACCGGTCTTGGTATCGTAGGCCTGGCCGGCATCGTCGTCAAGAACGGTATCCTGGTGATCGAATTTACGGATGAGCTGCGCGCCCGCGGCATGAAAACCCGCGAAGCCGCCATCGAAGCCGGTAAGACCCGTATCATTCCCGTCCTGCTGACGGCCATGGCCGCCATTCTTGCCCTGGTACCGCTGGCCGTGGGGTTCAATATCAATTTCGTCACGCTGTTCTCCGATCTGAATCCGCAGATCTATTTCGGAGGCGATAACGCGGTGTTCTGGAAACCCTTGTCCTGGACCATTATCTTCGGTCTGGCATTCGCCTTCTTCATGACCCTGTTCATGGTGCCGAGCATGTACCTGATCTCGGAAAGACTTCGCCGCCCGATGCGTCGTCACTGGGGAGGCAAATGGGTATCATTCCTGGGAATACCCCCATTGACCATCGTGTTCCTGGTCCTGGTATTCATCTCCATGATCCGGCATAGAACGGAAGTCGCTAGAAGAAGACGCAGGTTAGCCGTCGCTCAAAAACCCGCTGATGAAACCTGGGCCCGTAGCTGGTTCTAAAATTCAAATAACCTAAACGATTATTATATGCGCAATAACCACGAAATCGACTATAAGATCTATGGTGAAGAACTCCAGTTCGTAGAAGTAGAGCTCGACCCCGGCGAAACCGTGATCGGGGAACCGGGAGGCTTCATGATGATGGATGACGGCATCGAGATGCAGACGCTTTTCGGGGATGGCTCCGCCTCTTCCAATCAGGGTGGCCTCCTAGGCCGGCTCATGAATGCGGGTAAACGTGTCCTGGTCGGAGAAAATCTCTTCATGACCGCATTTACCAATATCGGCACTGGCAAGAGAAAGGTCAGCTTTGCCGCGCCATATACCGGGAAGATCATTCCTCTTGACCTGCAGCAACTGGGCGGTAC
>DASYSV010000162.1:0-2949 GCA_036010185.1 Puia sp. | reverse complement strand
TCTGGGTTCGCTGACCTTCCCCTGACGGGTAATGAGTCCCTGCGCGTGTTCGATGGCATCGCTGTATTTCCGGGAAGCATACAGCAGATCGGTCATTAAATAATCGTTCTCCACGCTGGGATCGCTGGCGGCGATGTAGTGATCGAGACACCTTTTTGCCGTATTGACATCGCGGAAATAATAATGATAGTACAGCTCGAACCAAGCGGGGGCATACATGGAATCGAGGTTGACCGCATCGTCGAAATATTTCAGGTACATATCCGTATTGTTCTGCGTCAGGAAGATCTTCCCCAGCTTGTAGAGCGCGTCGACCGACCGGCTGTCCTGGGCCAGGGCGTCCGAATAGGCCTTATAGGAATTGGCGCCGTCCATGAGCCGGCGATATGCGTCGCCGAGAGCGACATACAGTTCCGCGTTGTGTTTGTCGCGACGTATGGCCTTATTCAATACATCGATGGCATATTTCACATCATTACTATCTGCGTGATCCGTTTCATTGGCGATGGCCACCGACAGCAGGACATGAGGGTCTTTTTCCCTGGTCGCTTTCAGGGCACGGTTGAAACAGGACGAGGCGCTGTCCTTTTCCTTTCTGGCCAGGAAGAGCAGACCTTCCGCGCAAAGCGCCATCGGTTGCTGTCTTACCGCGGCGGGCATGGCCTGCAGGGTATCCTGCAATGCGGCAAGCCGGTGGTCATGAACATACACCTGCGTAAGAAGCCACCAAGCTTCCGTATTGGAAGGGTCGGTTTGCAGGAGGGCATGTAATTGATGGGCGGCTCCGTCGTAGCGTCCGTAATACAGCAATTTCTGAGCGCCGGCTATCGACTGAGCCTTGGAGCCACCCATCAATAAAAAACTGGAGAAAATGGCAAGCAATCGTTTCATAAGTCGTCAGTATAGGTTGTTTAGCTTTTTTTGGTATCGTATGGTTCTACATCCAGCACCTGTATTTTCGAATCCTTGCCAAGCAGATCGCTGATATGCCGTGAACAGGCGAACCCCGAGATACCGCTTTCCGTCTGTGGATTTACCAGGATCATATCCGCCATGATCATCTCGGCGTAGTCGAGTGCGGCCCTGGCTGGACTATGCTGGCCGATCGACGAATATTCTATCGGATGATGCAGATTTTCCCGAAGGTGGTGATACGCTTTCAGGAACACCTGCGGCAGTGCCCATTGCTTAGGCTCGGGATTTTCCTGGATCGCCAGTAGATGTACCTGCGCCTTGTACCGCCTGGCGAGCAATACCCCCCATTCCAGTTTGCGCTCGGGCAGAAAATCGCGGATAGGGATCACGATGACCCTGGTGCGGCTGTCGAGCGATCCGGGTTTTACCGTGAGTACCGGGCAATTGCTTTTTTTTGCGATGCCGTCCGGGGAGATGCCCCTGGCAAAGGCCCAGCGCCTGCGATTGTTCTGTCTGCCGATAATAATGAGATCCGGCTTCAGCGTTTCGGCGCATTCAATGATCATCCGCTGAGCGGACCCGCCTTTCATGATCTGGGTCTTCACACGAAGGGCGGGATAGTTTTCCCGGATGTAGTCCTTCCATTGCTCCAGTTCTTTTTCCACCGCCCAGACCTTGAATTGATGAACGGCATGTTTTCCCGGTCGCATTACATGCAACAGGTGCAGGACGGCTTCGCCCGACCCTACCAGCCCGGCGGCCTTTTTCACAGCGATCTCGGTATTGAGCGAAAAATCTACCGGGATCAGGATCTTATCGAATGCGATGGCCATCTTCCTATTTCTCCCAAAGTATACCGCTGGTATTAACAAATAATTAGAGCGGCATTAGAATTGGATTAGAGTAGAGGGATGGCGCCGTAATTCCGTAATATTGTGGGTGACATGGCCGAAGAACGAAAGATACTGGTCATCGAGGATGAGAAAAAGATCGCCGACACCCTGAAAATGGGGCTGGCGGAAAATGGTTTTGAGGTGGATGTGGCCTACGATGGAAAAATAGGCCATCAGCTGTTGATATCCCGGCCCTTCGACCTGGTCATCCTCGACATCAATCTCCCGGGCATGAATGGGTACGAGCTGTGTAAAGCTATTCGCTACCGGAACATGAACATGCTGGTGATCATGCTGACCTCCATGAGCTCGCTGGATGATAAGATCGAAGGTTATGACGCGGGTGCGGACGATTATCTCGTCAAGCCGTTTGAATTCAGGGAGCTGCTGCTTAAGATCAGGGCGCTGCTCAAACGAACCCCGGGCCAGCCGGTACCCGTCGGCAATTTTCTTCGCGCCGCCGATCTGGAAATGAATCTCGACAACAAGGAAGTGCATCGCGCCGGGCGACGGATCAAGCTTACCGCCAAAGAATTCCAGCTGCTGGAATACCTCATGCGAAACAAGAACAGGGTGGTGTCAAGAGCCGATCTCGCGATCAATGTCTGGGATGTCGACTTCAATACGAATACGAATGTGATCGACGTGTATATCAGCTATGTCCGGAACAAGGTCGATAAGGATTTCGAGCAGAAGCTTATCCAGACACACGTGGGCATGGGTTATATTCTAAAAACAATGTCCGGCTGATGACGGTAAGAGCCCGCATAACTCTGCTGTTTACCCTGCTGGTGGTAGGCATACTGACGCTGGTCTGCGTCTCCGTTTACTATTTTTCCTATACCAACCGCATCAAGGATATCCAGACCCGTCTGGCCAACAGGGCCATTACCACCGGCCGTTTGCTGAGCCAGGCCGGCGTTTTCGACCGGGCGCTGATCCGGAAGATCGACGCTTCCACCTCGGTCGCGATGAAGGACAAGGTCGTGGAGGCCTACGATAATTTCGACACAAGGATCTATTGGTACAGCGATAACCCCGCGGATACGCTGCGTACCGACAAACCCGTCCTCAACAAAGCGCGGAACAGCAAGGAAAGCATTTATTTCACACAGGGAAAGAAGGACGCAATTGCCTATTA
>DASYSV010000152.1:0-3010 GCA_036010185.1 Puia sp. | reverse complement strand
GCAGATGGCGACGGGACAGGCGCCGAATTTAGGGGCGTTGAACGCCGCCGCCGGTATCATCCGCAGTTTCGTCGAAGACTATCACGAGAAACAGGAAGAAGACTACCTCTTTACCCGATTCAGAAAGGCCGGGCAACTGGTCGACCTTGTAGATATCCTGCTGCGGCAGCATAATGCCGGACGGAAGATCACCGATCAAATTCTACAGCTGACGAAGGGGCCATCGGTAAATGCCGCAGAGGCGCCCCAGCTCAACGGCCTGCTTACCTCCTTCAATACCATGTACCGGCCGCACGAAGCACGCGAGGACACGGTGTTGTTCCCGGCCTTTCGGAAGCTGGTCTCCCGGCATGAATATGACTCCCTCGGGGAAGAGTTCGAGAAGAATGAGCAAAAACATTTCGGCAAGGACGGTTTCGAAACGATGGTCGGAAGGGTGGCCGATATCGAAAAACAATTGGGTATTTACGATCTCAACCAATTCACACCATCATAAAACCTTCGAAGAATCGGGCGTCTCTGAAAAATTGGCGTATAATTCCCCGGTCCCGCTATTGTTTTTTCCGGGAGAATGATTTAACTTTAGTTTGTTCACGCGCTGAAGCCGGGTTACCAGCACAGGCCCCGTAAGGCCGCATGGCAGCCTGCTTCAATGATATGCCGCCTCAGCTAATCCTGGGGCGGTTTTTTTTGAAAACGATCTATTATGCATACCATCAAGATCAAGCGGATATATGAACCGTCCGCTGAAGCCGACGGGTACCGGGTGCTGGTCGACAGGCTCTGGCCGAGAGGGATAAAAAAAGAATCTGCGCATATTCATATCTGGGAGAAGGATGTCGCTCCTTCGAAGGAGCTGCGAAAATGGTTTGGTCATGACCCGGAGAAATGGGATGGTTTCAAAAAGAAATACCTCGCCGAGCTGAAGGGGTCGGACGCCATCGATCACCTCGTGGGAGAGTTGCGGTCACATAAGACGGTGACCTTGTTGTATGGCGCGCATGATGAGGAGCACAATAATGCGGTGGTGCTGCGGGAATTCCTTGTTAAGAAAGTTTAACAGATTTTCTAATTCCTTTCTAACTTCATTTTAATCATTGCGAAGGAATTTACGCTAACTCCGAATGGCCGTCTCCTTTTAAATTGTTGCGTCATGAACTCTCGCGGCTTACGGTTTCTTCTTTTGGTGCTGGGCGAAGAAAATGCAGGGTTATATTATTTCAACTCGTCCTCGCTCTCCTTTCTTCGGTCCATCCAGGCGGATACTTTTTCAAAGCCTGCCGCCAATCCGGGACGGGATGACAGGCAGGAAGCCCTGCAATATATCTTTTGTCATAAAGTGGACGATGAATTGTCGCTGCTATTGAAAGAATACCCGGTACCCCTGTTCGTGCTGGGTACGGGCGCGATGCTCATCCGGTTTGGCCGATGGATCAGGGGACTTACCCTGATCAATGTGGCCCCGTGAGCGGGGAGATGCTGGCCATAACCATGTTCGAAGACGCCTGCATCGGACCGTTTCCAGCAATCGCGCACCGACACCTTACCCTTCAACCCAAGGGAAGCGAAATCTACGCGTACATCCTGTGCCGAATCACCGATGTTGAAAAGCGCAACATAAAATGAATTGGCGCCAGAGGCAGTCGGGATGGCGCCGGAGGCAGTGGGGCCCGGTGCGGTGGACACCCATACCATTTTACCATCCTCCTTAAAGATCTGTCGGGGGTTCGCACCTTGTTGATCGGCGGCCAGCACCTCCGGGTTGGTGAGCAATTGTGTTTCGAACGGGCGGTTCTCGGGCAGATTGCCACCCAGCATCAGGGGCGAGCGGTAGATACACCAAAAAGTCACATGGGTCCGGAGTTCGTCTTCCGTGAGACGGCTCCAGCGTTCGGGTCCTACGGGCCCGCGTTTGGACACCCTTCCTATCTGCATCATATCGCAATCCGGCCAGTGACCGTCACCGCCGACGCCCTCCCACTGTCTGGCATAATCGAACATTTTCAGCAGCTGTTTCCAACTGTCCCAGAAGTCATCGGCCATCCGCCACATATCCGCGTAGCGACGGACGTGAGCGGAATCCTTCAACGGCGTTTCTCCGGGGGAGAGGCTGAGGACAATGGGTCTCCCGCAGGACCCGATAGCTTTTCGATAACCTTCGATCTCCCGCGAATGATAAGGTCTCGAGATGTCGTCCACTTTGATGAAATCGACGCCCCATCCCGCATATAGCCGAAGCAGGGAATTGAGGTATTCCTGCGCACCCGGTTTGTCCATGTCCAGACCATACATGTGATTCATCCACGGACAGGTAGAGTTGGTGTCGGCCACCTGGTCGGCGGTAATGCCGTTGGTCCCCAGGACGGGGGAATGCGCCCATACGGCCTGCCGTGGAATGCCCCTCATCACATGGATGCCGAATTTCAATCCCAGGGAGTGGACGTAAGCGGCCAGCGGGCCGAAGCCTTTGCCTCCGAAAGCCGAAGGGAATTTATGGATGTCCGGCGTCAGCCGCCCCCATTTATCCATCTCCAGCCAGGGAATATAGGAGCCATCCTGCAACCGCTGTTGAAAAGGATTTCCGATGAAACTGCCGGGGGGATTGTCATACGACCAAAGAAAATCGACTACTATATACCGCCAGCCGTAAGATTTAAGATATTGCGCCATATAGGAAGCGTTCTCCTTTACCTCGTCCTCATGCACTGCCGAGCCAAAACAGTTATAGCTGTTCCACCCCATCGGCGGCGTGACGGTCTGCTGGGGCGTGACGGTCTGATCCGGGGTAGTGATTTGCTGCGGCGTGACGGTTTGCCGCTGGGTAGCGGCTTGCTGTCCCCGGGAGCTGTGAATATTCAGGAAAAGAGCGGTAATGACCAGCAGCTTTCTCATCGCAAATTTATTTGTTCAAAGATGTCGATTAATTTTTATTATTTTCAGGAAACTCCATTTGAATGAAAGAAGCAGTTTTTACCAAACGAAGCCCCGCCCCCATCGGGCCTTTTTCCCA
>DASYSV010000137.1:0-6283 GCA_036010185.1 Puia sp. | reverse complement strand
AAACAGACCTATTGGGCACTGGCCGGCATAGCGCTATTCATCATCATCACCGCCTGTATCAATTTCATCAACCTGGCAACCGGGCAATCCGCCACCCGCGCCAGGGAAGTGGGTGTCCGTAAGGTCCTCGGAGCAAGGCGTCCGCAACTGATCGGGCAATTCATTGGGGAAACCGCCTTGCAGGTTCTCGTCGCCGTCATCATAGGGGCGATTTTAGCCGCAGTCCTGGTCCCCAGACTCGCGGTTTGGTTGGATATCGGGATCCATACCAGCGAATTGACCGCACCCGCCGTTATTACTTTGCTGGCGGCGCTGGTAGTGTGCATCATCCCGCTTGCGGGTCTCTACCCCGCATTCGTTCAATCGGCCTATCGTCCCGCCATATCGCTGAAGGGGACACCCGCCGTATCCACAGGTGGTCTGACCCTACGGAGGGGCCTTGTTATCGTACAGTTCGGAATTTCTCAGCTGATGATCATCGGCACGATCATCGTGGCCCGCCAGATGGATTTTTTTCAGAACCGCGATCTGGGTTTCAACAAGGATTTCGTCGTCACGTTCCCTATAGCCGACTCGGCACACCGACAGGTATTGTGGCAACAGCTTTCCGCTATGCCGGCAATATCCGCGATCAGCTTTTCTTCGGGAGCGCCCGGGTATATGGGTGGCGCGGGCAGCTATGACGCGCCGCAGTTCGGCGTTAACGGCGAGAATATCACGGAAATAAAATTCGTCGACGAACATTTTATGCGGATGTTCGGGATAACCTTGCTTGCCGGCGATTCCATCGTCAGGTCCGATATAAAGCGGGGCGATACCTCTGCGAATGTAGTCGTCAATGAAACGATGACCCAAAGTCTGCATTTCCAGGATCCTCATAAGGCCATCGGTCAGAGTATTTTCTTTGGCAAATTCCGTTGCATCATAACAGGTGTGGTCCGGGATTTCCAGGATGAGAGCAAACACAAGAAAATAAGACCCTGTGTCATGCTCTACGCCGAAAACAATTTCGGGTCTGCAAGCGTGCGGATCAATCCGCACAATATGGATGCCACGATCGCACATATCGGAAAGCTATGGTCGGCGTTGTATCCCGACCGGCTGTTCGAATATGAAGGCCTCGATGACCATATTGCGGCTTTTTACCGGCAGGAACAAAAGGTCTACACCGCGTTCAGGATATTCTCCTGCATCGCCATATTTATCGGTTGCATCGGACTCTACGGGCTCATCGCCTTCGCGACCCTGCAACGAACCCGCGAGGTGGGGATCCGCAAGGTGCTTGGCGCCTCGGTCCCGAATATACTTTACCTTTTCGGACGGGAATTCATCTGGCTGATCGTGCTGGCTTTCGTCGTGGCCGCGCCCCTGGCATGGCTGGCTATGCACTCCTGGCTCACCAATTTTGCCTACCGCATCGACATAGGGTGGGGGACCTTCGTGATCGCGGCCAGTGTATCCTTCCTGATAGCGGCCCTGACGATCTCGTACAAAACGATAGCCGCCGCATTCGCCAACCCCGTGCAAAGCCTGAGGACGGAATAGCGGTCATTCACCGATGGGCTCGCGCTTAGCCGTCAGGCTCTTATACATCTCCGTATAGACGGGCGTCGGAACACCCAGCCTTCCGCCCAACCGAATAACATCTCCGGTCAATTCTTCGACTTCTGTGTTGCCGCCTCTTTGATAATCGGCATACATCGAAGTGGTAGTACCCGCCGCCAGACCGTTTATTCTTTCCAGCACCGCCGCGACAAGCTGATCGTTGACCGGAATGCCGTTGGCAACGGCTACCGACTGCAGCTCATGGACCAATAGCGGAATATTGGCGGCCTTTACGGCGTCCAGCCGGATATCACCTATAGGACTATGATAAAAGGAAGTCAGCGTCGCCATCACGGAGATAAAAAGGAATTTTCGCCACAGCTCCAGCTCGATGTTCGTGCTGACGGTCGCCTTAAGACCGACTTCCCCGAAGATCCCGGCTACCCGCTGCATACCCGGTGATGTTCCTGCCTGCGATCCGAAGATGATCTCTCTCAGGGCTCCGGTTTGTTTGACGATCCCTTTTTCGACCTGGCGTGCAACGATATAGATGAGGCCTTCCCAGGAAGATACTCCGGGAAGGATCGCCCGGACCTTATCGGCAATTCCGATACCATTCAGCAGCGGCAATAGGTTCGTGGCAGAAGTGATGCAGGATCGATATCGGAGAAGACTGTCCCTGAGATCGTAACCTTTGACGGAGCAAACCAGCAGATCGATAGGTCCGATCAATTCCGGATCGTCGCTTATTATGTCGGGATGAACGATGAATGTTGCCTCGTCGGTGATCAATTTCAAACCATCCCGCCGCACAACGTCCAGCGTCTGACCACGTGCGATAAAGACGACTCTTATCGAAGAGAGCTGCGCTGCCGCCAGTTTGCCGCCGATATAACCGCCCACACCGCCGACACCCAGGATGGCAATGGTATACTTTTTCATAGTTGGTGGAACAAATTACAGCTTTTGAGCGGTATTTTTGCCAGTCCATGGCAGCACCTCGAAAGATCGGCGAACTAAATGTATTCAGAGCATTCCGCAGTAAGAATTATACCCTATATTTTACCGGCAGGGCAGTGTCTCAATTCGGCACTTGGATGCAACGTACAGCGGTCCTGTGGTTCGTTTATTCGATGACGAATTCAGCCTTCCTTAGCGGCGTCACGATCTTTGCGGAACAATTTCCTTCTTTTCTTTTCTCGATGTTCGGCGGCATCGCGGCAGACAGATACGATCGTTTTAAGATCATCAAGATCACGCAGATCGCCTCCATGATCCAATCAGGTCTATTGGCAGTGCTGATGATGACGCGTCATGCGGCCATCTGGCAGGTACTCGCGCTGAGCGTGCTGCTGGGGATCATCAATGCCTTCGATGTCCCCGCCCGACAGGCTATGCTCCACGATATCGTGGCCGAGCAGTCCGATCTTTCCAACGCCATTTCGCTGACCACGGCGACGGCCTGTCTCGCCCAGCTGCTGGGTCCGCCTGCAGCCGGTTTTATCTACAAATCCTTCGGACCCGCCGTCTGTTTTTGGATCAATGCCGCGAGTTTCGGCGGAGTGCTTGTTTCAATACTATTGATGAATTTGCCGCCGTATCGCCCATCGGCCACCCGGAAAAAGGTCATTAAGGAGCTTGCGGAAGGCTTTAGCTATGTCCGGAGAACGCCTGCGATCGGTCTGACGATTTTACTCGCTGCTATCGCCAGCCTGGTAGTGTTGCCTTATAATACGGTACTTCCCGTTTTTGCAAAAGTGGTCTTTCATGGCGACTCGTCGACCTTTGGCTATATCACGGGTTTCGTAGGTGTAGGCGCCGTCATCGGTACGATCTATCTGGCTTCGCGTAAACCAGAAGCGCATCTGCGGCGGATCTTGTTTTTCACCTCGGTCATCCTTTGCGTGGGACTCATCCTTTTTGCTATGACCAAAAACTTCTCCCTGGCCATGTTCTTCGCTGTCCTGACAGGTTTCGGAGGGATTACCGAATTTGCCGTTTGCAATATCCTCGTCCAGTCCGAATCCGCCCCGGATATGCGCGGTCGCGCCATCGGTATCCTGCTGATGGCCTTTTTCGGGATGGCGCCACTGGGGAGCCTGCTTGTAGGCGCCATCTCGCAACACATCGGAGCACCCTATACGGTACTCGGCGAAGGAATCATCGGGGTAGCGGTCATCCTGGCTTTCGCCAAATATCTCCTAAGACCGCAAAATCGCCGTATATTGCAATAACCAAAACCGACAGGACCATGGATCCGGCAATTGCGAGAATCGGTCGCATTTTCTATGGCATCGCTATAGCAGCATTTGGCTTGCTGACGATCTACTACCGGGACTTCCCTTATTTTCTGATACCGCCGAAACATGGCTGGATTAGCGATCATGTCATCGTGGTTTATCTATCCGGAGCTTTACTATTACTGGCCGGCGTATGCATCGTGTCCGGGAAAAAGGTCCTGCAGGTTTCTCTGCTGCTGGGAACGGTTCTCCTTTCGATCTTTTGTTTTTATTTTATCCCGTATGAATTATTGGTATCGACGAACTATATGCATTTCGGCGCATGGGAGAATGCGGCGAAGACATTGGCATTGGCCGGCGGAGCATTTGTCATCGCGGCGCGCTATCCGGGCGCACCTGCAGGTTTTTGGAAAACGCTGATACCCCTGGGAGCTATTTGCTTCCCACTAACCATCATCAGCTTTTCCATCGATCATTTCCTGTATGCTGAACAAGCCGCCGGCTATGTCCCTTCCTGGATACCCAACCCTGTCTTTTGGCTCTATCTCACCGGTTCGGCCTTGCTTGCCTCCGGGGTTGCGATCGTTTTGAGGATCAAACCGAGGCTTAGCGCCGGTCTTCTAGGATCAATGATCTTTATTTGGGTGCTTATTCTTCATATCCCAAAAGCCGTGGCCGAATCGTTGGCAGGCGGTGGGGGAGAGATATCCAGCGCATTCTTAGCGCTGGCATATTGCGGGATCGCTTTCGTTATCGCCGGTGCTGCTCAGGGGACCGAGCCCTTACCGGCCTCTCTCACTTATTCCGGCAACAGCTGAACCTGTATATAGTTCGAGGTATTCAAATACTTTCTCGCCGTCTCTCTCAGATCCCTCGCGGATAAACCCTCGACGGTCTTATAAAAATCATTCATCCATGAAGGGTCTTCCTGATCGATCCAGCTATGGCTCAAACTGGCCAGCCAGTATTCGTTCGTCTTCATTTGCCCCTCGTGATGGTTCCTGAAATGCCGGATGATCTGTTTTTCCGCATCCCCCACATCGATATCTCCTACGACCACGACAGCCTCCAGATCGGGGCGATACCAGGTATCATAGTAGAGGATGGTAAAACCCTTTTCGATTCGTTTGTCGTCGCCGGTGGGCATCCGGAGGATATAGTTGGTGGCATCATACCCGGTGTTCGCATTGAGATCGGCACCGATCTGCAGACCCAGCGATTGCAGATAGCTGACCAGCTCGTTTTTCGGAAAATGCCTGAGACCATTGAAATTCATGTGCTCCATGAAATGCACGAGTCCCTGCTGGTCGTCATCCTCCAGGACCGATCCGGCATTGACCACAAGCCGCAGCTGGACGTTGCGAAAATTCAGACAGGGGTTCATGGTAGTTATTGAGAGGGAAAGATAGTTATTTTTACGGTTTCCTTCCCAGCGCCCTGATAAACCGGAAATGAGAGGCAACGGCGGCTTTGAAAGTAGGCATACTATTATAAGGTAAGCCGAAGACCGCACATTCCCTTTGTACCAGTTTGCTCAATGCCGCATAGTGGATATGACTTACCCTTGGAAATAAATGATGTTCGATCTGATAATTTAGTCCTCCGACCAACCAGGAAATTATTGGGTGGCCGGGTGAAAAGTTCGAAGTCGTTTTCACCTGATGGATGGCCCATTCATTTTCAATTTGTTTTTCATCGCCGGTTGCCGACTCGAATTCCGTATCCTCCACAACATGCGCCAATTGAAAAACTATGGATAATGTAAGCCCCAAAGCAATGTGCAGCGATAAAAAAAATAACAACCAGGATTGCCAGCCCATTAGCAACATCGGGATCAGGACATAAAAAAGCAGATAACCGGTCTTGCTCGCCCAGAAGATGATATGATCCGCCCTGTGCATTCTTGAAAGAGGCGTACCGGCAATCTTCCTTCTGAAATACTTTTCAAAATCCTGGAACAGGATCCAGATCATGGAACTGAAAGCATACAGGAATGGAGTATAAAAATGTTGCAGCCGGTGCGCCGGTACCCAGGGCTGGGAACTGCACATGCGGATAAAAGGGCTTTTAGCGATATCATCGTCGATGCCGTCGATGTTTGTGTAAGTATGATGAACGATGTTGTGTTTTTGTTTCCAAATAAAACTATTGCCGCCCAGGGCATTCAGCGTGAGCCCAAGCGTATCGTTCACCCATTTACGGGAAGAATAGCTGCCGTGGTTAGCATCATGCATGACGTTAAACCCGATACAGGCAAGTACTAAACCCAAAAACAAACTGCAGATGACCATGACAAGCCCGGGCATCGCCATAAATAGCAATAAGGAATATAAGGCAATCGCCGTTAAGATAAGAATGACTGCCTTGGCATATAAACGGATATTACCAGTTCTTCTCTTTTCATAACGTTCAAAATACACGTTTACAGATGTCTTTAATGAAGTATAAAAGGCATGATTGCTATTGTTGAAGGTTATTTTGGACATATGCCAAAATTC
>DASYSV010000133.1:0-4412 GCA_036010185.1 Puia sp. | reverse complement strand
ATCCGTATCGCTCGCTGACCATCAGCCATCTGCCTTTTTCGTCGATCACTACCGGCAACTAGCCTGCCAAATTTTAACAATTTTGGCATCTTCCTTTCCCGGCCCTTATGTGGATAACTAATATAATTTTAATTTCATATGTTAACAATAAGTTGCCGTCCCGGGAGTTTTAAACCTGAGGGACACCCTATCCTTCTAAACGAAAATGATGCGCCTGATGTTTTCTAAATGGACGATACTGGCCGTTACCGCGGGTATCCTTAGCGGATGCTTACGCTCGAATTCTTCCGGAAAAGACGTGGAAGTGCTCACCGGAAGTCCGTGGAAATATGAAAAAGCAGGATTCGACAACGACGACGGCACCTTCGACGCCCTCGACCCTCAAATCGGGGACCGTGATAATACCATCATCTTTTGTAAAGACGGTACCGGCTATTCCCGGATAGCCCGCCGCGCAGTCGGAATGCCCGACACGCTTCCCTTCATGTGGTCCTTTCAGAATGGCGATAGCACCATCTATTTCCAGAATCAATACTATCGCGTAAAACTCCTCACCCGGCAACGTCTCGAGATCTACGCCGACCAGCGTTACGGCGGCACAAGCACCCGCTATACGATCATCCTCAAACGCTAGTACGCGACGATCACGCCAGATACTTTCCCACGATCGGCACCCTTCGCCCTACCCCAAACGCCTTCGCACTGACCCTTATGATCGGACAAAATTGATTTCGCTTATACTCACTGATATTCACCAGTCTCAACACCCGCCGCACCAGTGCCTCATCGATACCCAATGCAATGATCTCTTTCGGCCCCTGGCGGCGCTCGATATATTGATAAAGCACCTTATCGAGCACTTCATACTCCGGCAGACTATCACTATCCTTCTGACCCGGCCGCAACTCGGCCGATGGCGCCTTCTCCAAAATATTCAAAGGAATGATCTCTCCTTCCCGATTGATGTCCCGCGCCAGCGCATATACCTGCAACTTATATACATCGCCGATCACACTCAAACCCCCGGCCATATCCCCATACAACGTCCCATACCCCGTTGCCAGCTCGCTCTTGTTGGAAGTATTCAATAGTATATATCCGAACTTATTCGCAAGCGCCATCACGAGGTTTCCGCGAATTCTGCTCTGCAGATTCTCCTCCGCCAAACCGACCGCTAATGATTGGAGCTTCGGCGGAGCTTCGTCCCTCGCTCCTTCTCGCTCGCAACCTTCGCTTCGCTCGTTTGCGGGCGCGCCGTCTCCGTCGGCTTTTGGTAGATCCCCAAACGCCGGCTGCAGCGCCTTCAGCATCGTTTCATAGACTTCCCGAATAGGAATAATATCATACTGATTTCCCAGATTCCTCGACAACTGTTCGGCATCGCTGACCGAATGCCCGCTGGAATAAGCCGATGGCAACAATACAGCCCGCACATTGCCAGCCCCCAACGCTTCACACGCTAGCGCCAGCGTCACGGCGCTATCGATACCGCCGCTGCTCGCGACGATGGCCTTCGAAAACCCCATCTTTGAAAAATAGTCGCGGATCCCCAGGATCAATGCCTGTCTTATCTGACGGATATTCCGCTCATCGGTGAGATAGGCCAACACCCTCTCCGGATCGTTTTGTTTCGAGACCCGCATGTCCTTATCGAAGACGGTCGCCGGATCAGCAGGCCGCCGTGTCACTGTGGAACTCGTCGCCCTCACCTGCTCAAGATCATCTTCGGGATCGGGATTGTTGATCGCCACCGATAATCCCGGCAATAGCTCCTCATACAACGGAGGCACCGGATGCGACAACGGCACGCACGCAAAATCTTCTTCAAAATAACGCAGTTCTTTGAGCAGATTGCCCGCAGCATCATAGATCACGCTGCCTCCGTCGAAAACGACCTCCGTCTGTGCACCCACCGCATTGCAATAATACATGGGAAGATGATATTTCAGCACGTTCTGTCTTACAACCTCCTTGCGGTCGTCATCGTGATCATAGTCGAAGGGCGATGCCGAAATATTGATCATCACATCGGGATGCTGCCGTATCAGGTGATCCATCGGGCAATCCCGGTACAACGGGTTGTCCCCGAGGTTCCAGATGTCCTCGCATACCGTCAGCGCTATCTTCTTCCCTTTGAAAGGGATCACTTTCCATTCATAGGCCGGCTCGAAATACCGGTAATCGTCGAAGACGTCATAATTGGGCAGACAGGTCTTATGCGCAACCCCCTTGATCTCTTTTTCATGCAACAATAACACGGAGTTGAAAAGCTCCTTGCCTTCCTTTGCGGGATTGCGCTGCGGCGCACCGATAATTACACCAATGGTATCGGCCTCCTGCCGGATACGATCCACCGCGGCATAGGACTGAACGATAAAATCGTCGAACTCCAGGAAGTCACGCGGTGGATAGCCGCAAACGGACATCTCGGAAAAGACGACCAGGTCGGCGCCGACGCTTTTCGCATGAGCGATACCTGCCAATATTTTTCGGGTATTCTCTTCAAAATTCCCGATATGATAATTCTGCTGCGCGAGTGCGATTTTCATAGGACAAATTTAAGCTATATTTGAACATGGCTTTCAACGAACAACTAGCCCACCGGATACGGGAATCGCTCGCCCATCTGCCCGATGTAGAAGAAAAAAAGATGTTCCATGGCATCTGTTTCATGGTCAACGGCAAGATGTGTCTTTGTGTCCGGCTGGATGAGATGCTCTGTCGCATCGGGCCGCATAAATATACAGAGGCGCTGGATATGAGCCATTGCCGGCCCATGATCCACAATGGCCGGACGATGACAGGCTTCGTCTTCGTCGCCGGCGAAGGCATCAAAAGAAAAAAAGATTTCGAATACTGGGTCAATCTTGCCCTGGATTTCAATAAAGAGGCGAAGGCCTCGAAAAAATCGCTTAAAAAAAAGAAATGAACTATCGTACCCCTCTTTTGGCCCTCCTCATAGCAGTCACCTTTACCCGCTGCGGCAGTCACGACGAAAGACCCGACATCTCCGGCATCAGCGTCGGAGACATCCATATCGACCGGTTCGATACCGCCTTCTTTGGTCTGGACTCGAATCATATCGCCGCCGGCCTATACCGGCTCGATCACGAGTATCCCTGGTTCACCGGCGCCTTCGTCAGTGACATCCTTGGTGCAGGTCCACTCACCGACAGCAATCATGTCGCCTTCGAAGCAGCCCGGCAATTCCTGGTCAGCTATTTGCCCATCAGAGATTCGCTCGAACCCAAATACCGTCGTCTCGATTGGCTGGAGCGCCAGCTGCAAACCGGATTTCGGTATGTAAAATATTATTTTCCCCGGTACAAGCTTCCCCCCAAGGTCGTGGCGTTTATTGGTCCGTTCGACGGCCCCGGCGTAGCGCTCACCACTTATTCGCTCGCGATCGGTCTCCAATCCTATGCGGGCAGGAATTTCAGCCTCTACCTGACGCCCAAGGGGCAGGACATGTATCCGCAGTATATCTCCAGGCGTTTTGAGCCCGAATACATCGCGGCCAATTGTCTCAGCGCCATCGCCGGAGATATCTTTCCCGACAGCAGCGACGGCCGGCCGCTCATAGAAGAAATGGTCACTAAGGGTCGCTACTGGTGGCTGGCGGGAAGGCTGATGCCCGACACCCCCGACAGTATCTATACCGGTTATACAAAGGCGCAGCTCGACTGGTGTACCGTCAACGAATCGCAGATCTGGAATTTTTTCCTGCAATCGAACGATCTCCTCTATACCGTCGATCCCGATCAGATCAAGAATTACATCGGCGAAGGCCCCAAGACCCTCGCCATGCCCGACGGATCGCCCGGAAATATCGGTGCCTGGGTCGGATGGCAGATCGTAAAGAAATATGTGTCGGATCATCACGGTCTGACACCATTGCAGCTCATGCAGACGCCCGTGCGGACCATCTTCGAAGAGTCGAAATACAAACCGCGGTAGAGCCGACCGCCGCGCCGCCGTAGGTCGCGTCATCCCGCCTCCGCAGCGATCTCGCCTGTCGCGTCATCCCGCCCGCCGCGCCGTCGCATGCCGCCATGCCGCGCAACCCCAGCCGCCGTCACGTCCCAACATGATATCGCATATTGCGATATCAAACTGTTGACTCCTACCAGGCTAATACTGTAGAATGCTATAACCTTTTATAAATGATGCTGAGATAACAATTCTTGCGTCTTTTCAACGAAATGCAGCGAGCTATTTTCCCCTTTTTCAATTGCGTCCCTCTCAAGCCTTATTCGGTGAGCTTCCAGGAATTTTAGCGCTTTTGCTCTAGTCGCATTAGAAATTTCCGGGGCAAGCCTTTCTACAATCCCAAATGCCATAAGCCTTGGTTCATATTCATAGTAACAAATTATCTTAATAATGGAAAGAAAATATCTTTTTAAATCAAAGTC
>DASYSV010000119.1:0-13549 GCA_036010185.1 Puia sp. | reverse complement strand
AAATTTTTTGCAACTGAAACAAATCGTCGACAGCCCGATGCCCAAAATTATGGCAACCTGATTTTTGTAAATAGATTTGCTTAGCATTTTATATCCATTTGAATGTGAAACACCCGACGAAGTACAGGTATGTACGTGGCTTTGCCGGTTTTTTTGTTAGAAAATATTGTTTTCAAATATAGTTTACTCAATATCCATTTAACCCAGTCTTTTCCGGTTGCGAGTCACTAAAGCCTCCGGAAACTGCAAACGCTAATCTTCTTTTTCCTTTCTCTTTTCTTGCATCTTATTTATCGCTACAACGAAAGACAGCACCGCCTCAAGAATAGCCGCCAATGCGGCAACTTCAAAGATCGATAATCCCGGTTCTGTCGGACAAGGACATGGATGAATATTAACTGCCATAAGGTAGAAGATCATTATTTTGGTCATTTTATTGATTCATACCGCTAACACATTTTACACTTGTCGTATTTTTTATGGGGTTCGCCACAATTGTTCCACCGTTGTTTGGTCTTTCCTTATTAGCCTAATTCAAATGTGCTGGGTTTGTCTGTTTAACAACAGGGTAACCTTCTTTTCGCGGAAGACCAACAACAGAACCCCATAACTCCATGGATACGGCCTAGTATGATGCTTTACCATCGAACCTAAATCAAAACCCGACCTGAATTCCGGCTGTAATTGTCCTCAATGGAGGAAGACCCAATCCCCCAGTTTCCGGATCAAGGCCCTTATAGTCCTCGGTGATTGTAAATAAATTTTGACATTGAAAATAAATGCGAACGTCTTTGATATTATATTTGGACACCCAGTTCGCAGGAATCGAGTACGAAACTGCAACGTTTTTCAAACGAAAGAATGAGGTATTTGCGAGAATCCCATCACTACTTGCAAAATAGTTATAATTAAGAGCTGTTGCGATGCTTGTGCCGAATCGTTGGACATTCGTAAGATTGCCAATGGATTTCCAGCGACCCAGAACTGTTATTGGCTGATTGGCATTAACCGTACCGGCAGCACCAAAAGAAGTGATATTGCGCCCAATTTGATCGACATATTGTACTAAAACATCGAATTGAATCCCTTTATATGACAAGCTGTTCGAAATGCCCCCATACAGCTTTTGAGTTACTGGCTGTGTTATTACCAAGTCCTGGGGGCTAGAGGGTAGGCCGTTTGTGTTTTTAGTGGCAAAGCTATAAAGACCAGTTTGGGGGTTTACACCAGTGGAGTGATATATCTCCTGAATGAATAAAGATTTACCCACCACAAATTTCGTTGCATAAGAAGGAAATTTAGCCAGGTTAGGAAATGCCACAAGCTTATTTTGCGGTATTGTCAAGTTCAAGGCAGTCGTCCAGCCGAAGCTCTTTGTTCTAACATTAACTGCATTCAGAGTTAACTCCATGCCTGAGTTTTGTACAACGGCAGGAAGATTGAACTGAACAGATGAGAAACCAGTAACCGTTGGCAAGGAATAACCTACTAATTGATTGCCGGTACGATCACGGTAATAGCTGGCAGTAACAAGTATCCGGTCCCTTAGAAAGCCAAGTTCAAGTCCACCCTCCAATTTCTTTACAACCTCCCAGGCAAAATCAGGGTTAAATAGCTGAGATGGCGTTAAGCCAGTTATGCCTTGGTAGGTGGGCGAGCTGGGGGTGTAGGTGCTCAGATATTGATAGTCTATAATTTGGTCGTTGCCGGTAGTACCGTAGCTAACTCTTAATTTTCCAAAACTGAGAAAGGGTAAAGCGTCTTCAATAAATGATTCTTTTGAAAAAATCCATCCTGCACCGATTGCGCCAAAATTTCCAAATTGTTTTCCAGGACCGAAGCGACTGCTTCCATCTCTGCGAGCTGTAACGTTTATAAGGTATTTTTCCTCCCAGTCATAATTCAGACGGCCATATAGAGCATTATAGTGATACAATATACTACCTTGAGGACCCAACGAAATTGACGAAGCAGCTGGCACATCGGAAATCAATGCATCACTTGTAAACCCTACAGCGATTTGCGAAGAAGTAGAGTGATTATTTTCTTGAAAACTCGTTCCCAAGAGTGCTTCCAACCTTCCATGTCCAATATTGTGCTTAAAATCAATCTGTGGCTCTATTATCCATGATTTAAAATCTGTAACAGCGATATAATTTGAAGATCTGCTTGATAAATTAAAGGGGGGGGGATTGGAGATACTTGCAGGTGTTAAAAGAGATTGGTTCATCTGTGTATGGTTGTAGCCGAAATCACTTTTAATCTCCAGCCCTGGAATAATTTGATACGACAATTTGAGGCTAGAGATAAGATTGTCCGTAGTAGCCTTTGCGGTATTTAGAATCCCTGCTATAGGGTTTGTGAATGTGGAGGTGCCGTTCAAAACCGCCCAGTTTATATTACCATTGGCGCTATATAGCGACGGCGCATCCGGAGCAAGCACAATTCGTCCCGTGAGATCAATAAGAGGTATGTTATTGTTGTCAAATACGTAATTGGTCGTAAATTGTGTCTGAAATCGTTGATTTTCTGAAATGTGCGTTAAATTAATGTGCGCCGAGGTTTTTTGATCTGAATAATCCCCTGGGTATACTGTGCCTTGCTTACTATATCCGCCTCCGATTTCAAATTGAGTGTTGGCATTACCGCCTGACAAATTCCCTTGTGCATTTGTAAAATTAGCGGTTTTACCAATCAATGCCTTTTGCCAATTTGTATATCTCGTTGTATCCCAGAACCCGTCGATGTCGTAATTGTTATCTTTAGGATTTGTAATGATGGATGGTACAGCCAAGCCATCATTTGCAAATGCCTCCCGACGCATTGCCAGATATTGTTGGGTATTCAAAAGGTGTATTATTCTTGTGACTTCGGCACCGCCAGAAAACACATTCATATCAAACCTAGTCTTTCCCGCCTTTCCTTTCTTTGTAGTAATTAACACTACCCCATTCGCACCCCTCGACCCATATATTGCAGTCGCATCGGCATCTTTCAAGACCACTATGCTTTCGATATCTGCAGGATTCAAATTATTGAATGGGCTCAAGCCGCCGCCGCTCGCATATCCGCCCTGTACGTTACTTATACCGTTTGGATTCGGAGAACCAGCCGCGCCGCCGTGAATATAAGTGTTTGTTAGTGATACAGAACTAAACGGCACACCATCCACAATGTATAATGGATCATTGCCATTTGCTATACTACTTTGTCCTCGGATCATGATAGTACTATATGCGCCAGGAATTCCGGACGTCTGTTGTATATACATTCCAGGCACCCTCCCCTCCAGCGCCAATATCGGATCGCTCACCGGCTGCTTCTGTATATCCTCCCCTTTCACCGTCGTCACATCCCCCGTATTCAGTCTATTCGTCGTCGTATAATACCCCTTCACCACCGTCTCATCCAACTTGCTCATCATCTGTTTCAGCGCCGCCGTAAACACCGCCTCATGATTCACCACCGTTATCGTCGTCGTAAGCCGCTCGAACCCCACATACGATACATCAACATCATATTCCCCATCCGGTACATCCTTCCACGAAACCTCTCCCTTCGCATCCGTCACTGCCATCTTCTTCAGCCGCTTGATATAGACGGTCGCGCCCACCAGCGGCTGACCGGCCTCGTTCTGTACGATGCCGGATACGGTCGATGGCGTCGCCCCGTTCTTGCCGGGCCCCTCGGGATCACCGGCGACAGCAGCAGGTTTGACGTGTTTGACGAAGATGGTCTTGTCCTGGATGTTGAACTCGAGCGGCAGACCGCGGAGCACGTGGCGCATCACGTCGGCGACCATGGCGTCCTTCATCTCGACGGTGATTGGCCCGGAGTACTTCAGGACTTCCGTATTATAAAACACGGTATAGCCCGACCGAAGTTCGATCTCGGCGAAGACCTTTTCCAGCGGGGCGCTCTTCATATTAATGGAGATGCGGTCCTGCGCGTTGATGCCGGCGCTCGCATGGAGACAGGCGATAAGTATGACGATCCCCGTTAGTCGCACTGCAAGTAGCAGGGTTTTGGTGATAGATGCAATATGGTTCGCTCGGGGATAAGGCGCCGCGGATCGGGCAAATGGTTGGTTGGAAGGTCGCGCCTTGACAAAGGGCGACCGGTCCTTAAAAGTAGACATATTTTATGGATTATAAGTGTTGGAGTCGATGGGGTGAATACGCGGCGGGAAGAGATGTCGCGGCGCGCCAGGGTGGGCTGGCTTTCCTCCATGGCGGAGGAGTCAGGATTTGTCTGAATCTGAGCATGTTAGTTCCTTTTTTAGGGTCAAAAAAGTCAATAAACCAAACGTCACCCGAAGGTGCTTAACCGATGATTTGCGCGAATTGAATTAACGGAACAGGAAGGTTTAATTGCCTAAAGGATGTGGTTAGATCTTAGCCCAGGTAAACTGGTATCTAAAGCAAGGGCAATTGTAAAGTTTGATTTTCGCAATCGGATTAACTACGGGATATTGTCCTTAGTTAACTAAGGACTTTTATAATTTTTTTTATTAATAATTAATTAAAACGCAAAAGTCCCTCATTGGCACGCATAAATCAAAACGCCGACGATCTCTCGACCACCGGCGCTTCATTACTAATAGGCTGGGATAATGGTGTATGGCTGATGATTATTTCATCCCCCAGGATGCCAGGGTAGTACTTGGATCGTGTCTGAATTCACCCGAAGCCGGGCGTGGCCCTTCTCTACCCGTTCGAGGGCCTTTAACATATCTTCTAACGACTTGCTGCGCTGCAGCTTGCCGGTCATACCAACACCTTGAATATTGTCGGGGTTGGATACCCGCACTCCATACCACCCGGCCAGCTCCTTCAACATCGCCGCCAGGCTCGCACTCTCGAAATCGAAGACCTCCTCCTCCGCATATCGTCCCCTCCACGCCAGCTCCCGCTCGGGATCATCCATCGCCCGCGCGGCCAGCCCCGAACCGCCGACCACCGCCGCCTGACCCGGCCTCAACAGCAGGCTGTCGGCCCCCTTCCTCACCCGCACCGCTCCCGAATAAAGCAGCACCCTCGTCTCTCCGCCGGCAGCCCGCGCCGCGAAGGTCGTCCCCAATACCCCCACCTCCGTCCCTCCGGCGAGGCCCAATGTCAATGGTCGTGACGCATCCCGCGACACTCCGAACCAGGCCTCGCCTTCCAATACCGGCCGCCCGCTGCGCAGATCGGTAGTGAACTCCAAACGCGACCCGTCCTTCAATACAACCCGGCTACCATCCGCCAGCAGGATCCGCCATGGACCCGCCCCTGGTGAGACCACCAGACGCTGACGCGAAACCGGTCCTCTATATCCAACGTAACTCAATGTGTTATCAGCCACTGTGTCCAGAACAAGCACACTCCCGTCCTCCCGGGTCAGATAAGCCCGAACTCCCGCCGGCACGCGTCCGCTCGCAACAAGATCATCCGCCCCCGAAGAACTCCCCGGCCGCAACAACATCCACCCGCCCACGACCAACAGCACGCAAACCACCGCCAGCAGCGGCTTGCGCCAGCCGATCCGATAAGGAGAAACAGGAAGTGAAACAATAGGTGCAGGATTCTGACGAAGCAACCGACGATGTTCCTCGATCCATTCCGGATCCCTCAACTGCTCCGGCAGCTCATCATGACCCGGCGACCGTCCTCGCCAGTCGGCAAGCAGATGGTCCTCCTCCGGCGTCAGAGGCTCATGCAAGGCATACTTTACCAGGATTTCGACAATTCGGTTCTGATCTTCGGTCATCGCTATGATCAGACAAAAAACCTTCCGTTTAACTAGTGGGGAGAAGAATTTTTTTCAGACGCAGGAATTCTATAGCCTGCGAGATATGATTCCGCACGGTCTGCGGGGCGATATCCAGTCGCAAAGCGATCGATCGGATATCCAGTCCTTCGAAATAACGCAGCTGCATCACCTGCTTGCGCTGCGGGGACAACTGACGGAGCGCGGCCTCCAGCTCGGCAAAGACCTCCTCCGTGATGATCGCCAATTCTATAGAGGGCTCGGAAGGATCCGACAACAACGCCAGCTCTTCCTGCGCGGCGACCACCGTGCGCACCTTCCGGAGATGCTCCAGGAAATGACACCGCGCCATAAAAAAGATATAGCTGCGGAGATGACGCGCATCCCTCAGCTGCGACCGGTAATCCCAAAGACCCTTGAACACCTCCTGCGTCAGATCGCTGGCCAGGTCGTCATCACCGCTCAATTTGCGTGTACACAGATAGACGCTGTCGCAATAACGACGGTACACGGCCGCAAACGCATCCCTCGAGTCGGCCCTGAGGCCTTCCAGCAAGGCAGAATCACTTGGATGGTTATCACGCATTGACTTCGGTTTCGTTAATGGTTATTTTCCACACTGGCTCGTTAGCTATGGCAAAAATATCACACCTATTTATAATTGTACGTATCATGAAACGCTTTCTTTCCCTCATTCTGGCAATTATCCCCACTTACCCCGTCCTTTCGCAACCCGTCCGCCACGTCATCCTCATCACCATCGACGGGATGCGGCCGGAATTCTATGAAGACCCCTCCTGGCCCGCCCCCAATCTGCAGCACCTCATGCACGAAGGCGCCTATGCGGTAAAATTACGCCCCGTCTTCCCCACCGTCACCCTCCCCAACCACACCTCTATGATCACCGGTGCGCTTCCCGCACGCCACGGGGTCTACTTCAACGCCCCCTTCCGCCCCCTGGATCCTGCACCCGCGTGGAATTTCTACGCCGATATCATCAAATCACCTACTCTCTTCGATAAAATACATGAAGAAAAATTGTTAACGGCCGCGGTGGATTGGCCCGTGACCGTTGGTTCTCCGTCGATTGACTACAATTTCCCGGACTACTGGGGCTTCGACGACAAGACGGACAACATCGCCCTCATCCGCAAAGGCGTCCATCCCGCCGGTCTGTGGGAAGAGCTGGAAGCCAATGCCCTCGGCAAGGTCCCCTCCGAAGAGATCAACAGCGACCACTACCTCCGCACCGACGAGAATGCCGGCCGCATCGCGGCTTATCTCATCATGCGTTATAAACCCGCATTCACCGCCTTCCACATCACCGAGACCGACCACGCCCAGCATGACGAAGGCCGCGAGTCCTACGCCATCCGCATCGCCGTCGCGGCAGCCGACCGCGCCATCGGGGACGTCCTCGAAGCCGTCGAACGCGCGGGAATACAGGACAGCACGACGATCATCATCGCCGGCGACCACGGATTCAGCGATATCCATTCCGCCATCTTCCCCAACGTCTGGCTCGCAAAGGCCGGGATCTTTCATCCTGGCAACCCGCACTGGCGCGCCAAATTCCAGTCGGCCAGCGGCTCCGCCTTTCTCTATCTCGAAGATAAGCACGATACCGCGGCTATCATAGCCGCTCGTCAAACGCTGGAAAACGTCCCCTCGGGTTATCGCCGCCTCTTTCGCATCATCGACCGTCCCGAGCTCGATCGGCTCGGCGTCGATTCCTCCGCGGCACTGGGCTTCGCACCCGTCATCGGAGTCGCCGTCGGCAACAGCGGCGAAGGAGAACCCCTCCGCGCCGCACACGGCGGTACACATGGCTTCATGAACGACACGCCCGAGATGTACACCGGCTTCATCGCCTATGGTGCCGGCATCCGCAAAGGCACCGTCATCCCCATGATGAGCACACCCGACATCGCGCCGCTCATCGCAAAATTGCTGGGCATCGATTTCCCCTGCCCCGACGGCATCCTCTATCCCGGATTGTTGAAAAATAAATGAGGAGACACTTCAAAAATTAAATAGGATACTTCTTTCCTAAAATAAATTTATTACCTTAGTGCAGGCAAACTGCGGTCCAATCAGCTGCCCAACCATTCCCATCGAACTTTTCCTCATTAGTTGCATGAGACCTTAAACGTCTATCATTGCATCGATTCGGCAACTTTCCCGCCGACACGTTAAATTTTTATCCTGTCCTCAATGCCGGTGTTTTCGTAACTATTTATAAATCCGTGTATTCATAAACCCCGAATGCAGGCAGACCAACGATCTGATCAGTCGATACACAACAACGAAGAAGCCATCATGACTGGGTTCCGCGAGGGCAATAAAGACGCCTTCCGCATGGTATATGACCAGATGGTCCGACCCCTCACCTATTTCGTCGAGAACATCATCCGCAACCAGGCCGACGCCGAAGACATCGTCGCCAACGCCTTCTACAAACTCTTCCATGCGCGCGAAGGCATGCGCACCTTCGAACACATCAAACGCTGGCTATACGTCATCGTCCGTAACGAAGCCATCGACTACCTCCGCTCCAAAACACGAGTCAAGGAAAGCCATCACGATATGGCCTATCTCGAATCCGGCGTCGACGAACACGTCGAGACCGAAAGGGTCAGATCCATCCTTCTCCAGGACATCAACCGCGAGATCGACAAACTGCCCCGCCAACGCAAGACCATCCTTCGGCTCTATTTCTTCGAACAAAAAAATACGACGGAAATCGCCGAGCTGCTGCAGCTCAGCCCGCAGACCGTTCTAAACCATAAGACCAAAGCCCTGGATTCCTTAAGAAAAAGCAGCCTTCGATTCAAATGGCTCATCGAAGGCGTTCCCGGGTTTATCCTCGCGGCCGCCTTCCTCCTAATGAAATAAATTAATAAAATCTTAACCGGACGGGGATAGTTAAAAATTCAACTATCCCGTGTATAACTATTATAGGGGCTAATGCCAATCAAACCAATGGAGCAACCAGGACAGTTCAATATCGACCCTATCGCCGTCAAATACGCACAGCGTGAGCCGCTGACGCCGGAAGAGGAAACCCTCCTCCGCGAATGGATCGCCCGTGGCGAAGGACGTGCCCAACTTCTCGAACAGCTCCGCGGCGGTCCCGATTGGGCTGATACCGACCCCACCCCGGATGACAAACACGCCGACATCCGCATCTGGAACAAGCTCGAAACCCGCCTGCAGGGCGAAGGCTTCTGGCCCGATAACGACATCGCCGCCCCCATCCCCGTCATACCGGCCCGGCACACGATCCCCTGGCGCACCGCCATTGCAGTAGCGGCCTCCATATTGATCGTAGCTACCGGCGTCCTCCTATGGACCACCCGCCGCAATACCACAACGCCCACCACCCCCGTCGCCGGCATCGTCTCCGCCGACGTCCAACCCGGCGGCAACCGCGCCATGCTCACCCTCGCCGACGGCAGCCATATCGATCTCGATTCCACCGCCAACGGCGTGCTCAGCTCACAGGGCAATACCTTCGTCGCCAAACAGGACGGTCTGCTGGCCTATAACAAGGCCTCATCCGAAAAACCCGCGGGCCTCACCTATAATACGCTCACCACCCCCCGCGCAGGCCAGTTCAAATTGACCCTCTCCGACGGCACCCGCGTCTGGCTCAACAACGCCTCCGCGCTCCGCTATCCCGTCTGGTTCACCGGCAACACCCGCGAGGTCGACCTCGACGGCGAAGCCTATTTCGAGGTCGCCAAAGACGCCGCCCACCCCTTCCGCGTCCACATCCACAACGGCGTCGCCGGCCAGGACGGCGGCACCATCGACGTCCTCGGCACCTCATTCAATATCATGGCCTACGACGATGAGAGCGCCGAACGCGCCACCCTCATCGACGGCAGCATCCGCTACTCCCGCGCAGGCGCAACCGCACTCCTCAAACCCGAAGAACAATCCGTCCTCGACGCGCAGGGTCATCTTAAGACCCTCCACAACGTCAACGTCGCCGAGATCACGGCCTGGAAAAATGGCTATTTCCACTTCGACCACGCCAACCTCGAAACGACTATGCGCCAGCTCGCCCGCTGGTACGACGTCACCGTCGAATATCAGGGCAATATCCCACCGCAGGAGTTCCACGGCCGCATCCAACGCAGCATGTCGCTGTCCGCCGTCCTCAAAGGTCTCGAGGGCGATGACATTCACTTCAGGCTCGAAGGCAAACGCCTCACGGTAATGCCCTGAACCTGATCTTTCCTTTTTTTCCTCCAAAAAATTCTTTTCACCGCAGCCTGATTGCATCGCAGCTTTCTACATTTGTCCGTGAGCTCCGTGTTTACCTGCATTCATCTCCTATAGGAATTTACTTATACCACAGATTGATTGTTCTCATTATTATTACCCTATAAGGTAATCGGAATCCTATTTAATTAATCTAAAGTTTTGACCGCATTTTGACCCAAAACGCGGCAACATCAATGAAACGCTTATCCATCAGCCTGCCGGCCATTGCGCTGGTATTGGCCCTCGCTTTGTCCGGTACGGCCTTCACTTCCGCTCCCGGCACATCGAACAACACGATCACGACCACTCCGGCCCAGCACTATCAGAATGTTCCCTTTCTCAAAAAGAATTACTTCGATCAATCCTATTTTTGGTACTGGGCTGATGACGACACGTACAACGACTACGGTACGGTCTTATATGAAGAATGGGAATTGGGACAATATTACTACCCGGGCGTCGAGATCGACACGAATCCGGGAGCTGGCACCCTGCTCATGAAGGGATATCCCTACTACTGTCAGCCGCACAATACCCTACCATTGGTCTTTCTTTATGCCCATTTCACTTATTAGTAACCGGCATTTTGCGACATCCCCGGCGTTGCCTGCAACTGAGCGGCTGGAATAGGATACAGGGCATCGTCCGTCTGCCACCAGGGTTTTTCCGCCGACAGGACGGTGTTCGCTAACCCCCACCTTTTGAGGTCCAGCCAGCGATGACCCCATTCGGTCATCAGCTCGATGCGGCGTTCCTGCATGACGGCGGCCATTATGGCCGCCGTCGTCGTTCCCATACTATAAGCGGGAAGCCCTGCCCTGAACCGCACTACATTGAGATCGGCGATAGCGTGCGACACATCACCTTCCTGCACTTCAGCCTCCGCCCGGATCAAATATTGCTCCGCCAGCCGCAGCACCATCTCGTATTCCGTCGTCGCACCGGCATTCAGGGATTTATACTTGTACGGATAAGTATACGTGACCCCGCCAAAGAGACTGCTCTTCGTCCAATGCTGCCGCCGCAGATCACCCGCCTCGAAGGCCCCCAGCAGACCGGAAGTGAATACGAATGCCGGCTTCCCTGGAGGGGTAAGAAACACGCTTGCATCGACCGTCGCCACCGGACCATGCACCGGCTGCAGCTGCCAGATGGCCTCCCGGCTCACGGAAAGAAAGACGCTGTCCAAATTTGTTTCGAGCACATAATGTGAATTATTGATCACCGCCGTAGCCGCGCTGTCGGCCGATGCCCATTTCCCCTGGTACAAACGTATCCTCGCCAGCAACGCCGCGGCCGCCGCCTGGTTGGGTCTCGTCCTGTCCCCCGTATATCCCGGCGCATCGATATAATCCCCCGGCAACAATCGCTCGGCATCCTCGAGATCGCTGGCCAGCTGCGCATAGACACTGTCCACCGACGTCCTCGCCAGTTGTTCATTATCCTGGAAATTTGGCTTCAGCGCCAACTGCACCGGCCCATACAGGTTCACTAGATAGAAATACAGCATGGCTCTATTGAATTCAGCCTCGCCCTTCAATTCATGCTGAACCGCAACCGACATCCCGGTCGAATGCGCCACCCCCTCCAGTATCGAATTCAACTCATAGATCAGGGCATACGCGCCGGTGAAAAGATTGTTGGAGATGACGCTGTTGGCGTTCAGCATGTTCAATCGGAAACTGTCCTCCGCAGGGTAAGGTTTGATCTGGCAATCCAGTTCGTCGCCACTCAATCCCGCCAGCAGCGACGTTCCCGCATTCATCATCGACCTCGGCGTGAAAACCATATCGATATAGAAGGCGCTCATCGCCTCCTGTGCGCTTTCATCACCGGAAAAAACCTTGGACACCGTCAGCAGATCGGCCGCCGGCGCGGTCTGCGTCAGCTTGCGGCAGCTCGTCGGGATGAACCATCCGGCAAAAAGCACCGCGATACCCAACCAATATTTTCGAATACGCTTCATAGTTAAAAATTAACCCGCAACCCCGCGATCACTGTCCTCAGCGGCGGTAGCACCGTTGGATTCTGCGTTTCCGGATCGGCCACCGGGAATTTCGTCACCGTCAGTAAATTCCTTCCGCTCACATAGATCCTGGCCCCCTGCAGCTTCCACTTCTTCGCCATGCCCTCCGGCAAATGCCAGCTTAGCGTCATATTCCGGAGACGCAGATACGACGCATCCATGCTCCACGCATCCGAGGCCGTATAATCATAAAGCCTGGTCAGCGCCAATGTATCCGCTCCGCTCGTCACGCGCTGTTGCCGCGTCACATCCCCGGTCTTGCGCCAATGATCCAGCCATTCCACCGGTCCGTTGCTTAGTTGCAACGGCGCCTGGCTTCCCGGCGCATGTTGCTGCGCCAGGATCACCAGCGGATTATAACCCTGCTGCCGGCGATAATCCAGCAATACATCCAGCTGCCAGTTGCCCATACGGAAGCTATTGCTCCACCCGGCGTAATACTTCGGATCCAACCCGGAATTCGGCGCCACATCGAAAGGCCCCGGCGATCCATTGGGATTGTTCGTTTGAAAACTGTAATACCCGGTCTTCGGATCCACTCCCGTCCAATGATAATTTTGCGATGTCGTCAGCGAATGCCCGATGACATAGGTGTTCGAGTAGCTGGTACCGGCGAGACCCGGCCACGCCGCCAATTTATTTCGCGGTACCGTCAGCATCACCGCCGAGGTCCAGTTCACTGGCCCCAGGGCAACTTTGTTCGCCTGCAGTTCGATTTCCAACGCGCGGTTCTCGACATTGATACCCGGCTGGTTCATCAGGACTTTGTTGATGCCTGCTACAGGACCCGCCTTCATGATGATCAGCTGATTGTCCGTCCAGCTGCGCGAGCCGGCTACAGAGAACCACAACCGGTGATGAAATAATTCCATCTCCAACGCCAGCTCTTCCCGGTAATTCATCTCCCATTGCAACTGCTGATTCCCCAGGGTCGTCGGTCGCAGACCCTGTAGTCCCTGGTATCCCCTCGATGGCAGGCTGCTGGTGTAGACTTCCATAAATTGATTGTCTTCGTTCGGCTCATTACCCGTCGTACCATAGCTGGCCCTTATCTTCCCGAAATTGATAATACCCGTATCCGCCGCGAGGAACCGCTCTTCGCTGAACACCCAGGCCCCGCCCAATGCCCAGAAATCGCCATAAGGTTCCTGGTTACCCAACCGGCTGCTCCCATCCCGTCTCCACGACGCCGTCACCAGGTATTTATTCGCGACATTGTAATTAGCCCTTCCGAACAGGGCCGCATACCGGTAAGGGACCGTATTGCTCATCGGTATGTAGGAAGTCGCCCCCACTCCCGCATTTAACGAGATATCGTTGGGATAACCGCTCGATAGGAGCGAGTTGTATTGCGTATTCCTCTGCTGCCAGTCAACCCCCAACAGCCCTTCCAGCCGACCCGGTCCGACATCACCCGTCCACCTTCCCATCGTTTCCGTCATCTGGTGCGTATATTGGTTGTGCGCCAGCGTCACCTGTCCCACCGGATAGTTATTGGGGTCC
>DASYSV010000115.1:0-2123 GCA_036010185.1 Puia sp. | reverse complement strand
GACTTTGGATCGACGTACGGGAGAGCAACGGAAGCCGGCATCTGCATATCCCCGTGGGCAACTGGATGCTGGCAAGGGCCAGACTCATCTGATCTATTCACTCAAAAAAACCATAGTTATGAACAAGGATAATCTTGCTTTTTTACACGACAATCTGAAATACCTGGGATTCGGAGAATATTCACTGCTGAATCATCTGCTCGAGTCGGAAATGACCAATGGAACGCTCTCATTCGAGCTCACTACGGACGCTTTTTTTGATGAAGACAGCAGGCTGGAGGCCAAATTGTATTTCCGGCGATCCGATCAGCTCGACATGTATTTCTTCAATAAATACGACGCATTGCTAATGTATCCGGACAACCCGGAAAAGAACAAGGAGCAGACCTTTTATATCTATAAGGGTTCGGGCGTTACGCTCAAAGAGGCCTTCAACCTGTTGCAGGGCAGGGCCGTTTACAAAAAGATGACCAACTCGGCCGGCGAGAAATATACCGCCTGGATCCAGCTGAACTTCGAGCAGAAGGACCTCCATGAAAACTATAAATACAAGTATTTCCGATCGGACAACCGGTATGATCTGGGCAAAGTGCTGGCCAATTACAAGCTGCGGGAAATGGAGAACGAAGAGACGAGAGAAATGCTTTTCCAATCGCTCCGTCGCGGCAATCTTCACCCGGTGACCCTGATGAAATCGAACAAAACGGAAAAGCTGCTCATTCATGCCAATCCTCAATTCAAAACGATCAATATAGTTCCGTCGGCAACGAGGGCCGTCCGAAAAGAGAAGGATAACCGTAAAGAGCGGTGTGACGTCAGGGAGACACCCGACCTGGCGATACCCGAAAGAGAGGTGAACGAGTCGGTTCTGGAAGAAGATGCCGAACATGCGCACCAAAAGAATCGTCAATAATAATCCTGTGGGGCGACCGGTAGCGGTCGCTCTATTTAAACTTTTTTCGAATGTCTACCCCTACATGTGTCCGATTTGAAGCCGGTCCGGATCTGAGCCTGTTCCGGTTCAATACCGGTTTCGCGGGATGTGCCGTTTTCCAGCTGCGCTTCTCCGCTCTGCCCAAGGGCATCTATGACGCGTCGATAGAGTACCTACATTGCTTTCCCGGCGCCCTCTATATCCCATTGACCGATGTCCAGATAGAGGAGCTGTTGCTGGTGATGATCCAGATGATCGAGTTATATACGCTAAAATACCCGGAAAGAAAGATCCGGTTGAAGGCCGACGGGCAGCTGCAGACGATGCTCTTCAGGGTCATGCTGCTCGTGCATCAGGATGCTCTGCTCCCATGGTTTACCATCGTTGAAGAGCGACAAAGATCGTTAATATCCTTTTTCAGGGGCAGGGACAGTCCCACCTTCTTCCTGAAGCGAAGACCGGATACCAGTCAACCTGCTCCTATTCAAACCATATTGCATACACGCAGCCGCCTGTTCGGCAACCCGATGCATGTGCAGGTTTATGAAAACTAACAATAGGCCGTCCGTCGCTAAAAATGATGGACGGTCTTTTGCCTTTTCTCAGCATTCCATTTTATCAGCCTCCATGATCGCGGGATCCGGGCTACCCATCGGCTTTTCATTGCCAAGTGTCAGCCGCACCAGCACCGTGATCAGCACTCCAAAACCCGCCATCATCAGCCAGGCGCTCCTTAATCCTGCCAATTGCGCCACAGACCCCACCAATGGCGGGACCGCTAAAAATCCGAGGTATCCTACCGTCGACACGGCTGCAATCGCCGATCCGCTGCTCATACCTTCCGATCGCCCCGCCATGCTAAAGGTCATCGGGATGACGCAGGAAACGCCAAACCCTGTCAGAATAAAACCGAAACCGGCGGTCATCGGGTAAGGCAACAAGGTGGCGATCAAAAGCCCCGATCCAATCAGAATCCCGCTATAGGTCAGCATCGTGCGTATACCAAACCGGTTGGCCAGCCTGTCCCCCGTCAATCTACCCAGTGTCATCGCCGTCATATAGGCTACGAAGCCAAGCGTCGCCACCTCCCTGCCGGCGCCGACGGCCTTTCGAAAATAGATGCCGCTCCAGTCGAACATCGTTCCCTCGCAGGCCATGGAAGCAAACGAGATCAACCCATATTTGGCCA
>DASYSV010000054.1:0-5401 GCA_036010185.1 Puia sp. | reverse complement strand
GACGACCAGCCCGACCAGCCCCAACTATGTGACCACGGCCACGGTGACGCCGCGGCTGGAGAAGAAATGGGTCAGCATCTATTCCCCGGTGTCGTATAATGTCAATGGACAGCTGAACTGGGGGGCGGGAGTCCGTTTTGGCCCGGTGTTTATCGGCAGCGGCACCGTCCTGTCGAGCCTGCTCAAACAACGTTTACAAACGGCCGATGCCCATATCGGCCTCACGATACCCATTTTCCAGCATGGAAGGACATTGGAAGACAAGAAACACAAGGCGGATACCGTCTTCAACACGAAGAACCTCAATAACGATAAGGATGGCGACGGTGTCGTCGATTCGAAAGACAATTGCCCGGATAGTGCAGGACCCGTCGCGCTGATCGGATGTCCCGACAGGGATGGCGATGGCGTACCCGATATAAAAGACAAATGTCCCGACGTCAAAGGCTCAGCCAACTACCAGGGTTGTCCGGCGCCCGACAGTGACGGCGACAGCGTGAACGACGATGACGACAAGTGTCCGCTGGTCAAGGGGGATAAGTCTAATTTCGGCTGCCCTGCAATCCGGCCGGAACTGCTAGCCCGGGTAAAGAATGCGGCAGACCGAATCTACTTTGTCCGGGCCAAGGCCAATATCGAACCGGTGTCGTTCGGCGAACTGGAACGCGTGGCCGAGGTCCTCAAATCGGACAGCACCCTGCGGTTGCGGATCGAAGGGTTTACCGACAGCGAGGGACCGGATGCGCGTGAGATGCGTCTTTCGGCCCGCCGGGCGCAGGCCGTCCTCAAATACCTGGTCGTATTGGGTATCTCGCCTTCCCGGATGGAGACCATCGGATACGGAAAGAAGAAGCCGCTCGCTCCGAATGATTCGCCCGAAGGGATGGCGCGGAACCGGAGGGTGGAGATGGTGCTAATGAACTACCCGGACAAAAAGAAGGAAGACAAGCCAAAGCCGGCAGGACCCGGAGCCGCGGAAGCCACGAATTAGTCTACTACGCTACATCAGATAAACCTGAGCCAGGCCGTCCAAAGGATGGCCTTTTTTTTGCTTATTTTTAGGCAACATGACCCCTGAATTTCTATCTGGAGGAGGAGAAATGGGCAGGCGTATCCGTGAATACGACTGGTCGGCCACACCCTTAGGGCCGGTGGAGACCTGGCCCCAGAATCTCCGCACCTGTATCCGCATTATGCTCACCTCGCAGCAGCCCATCTGGATCGGATGGGGCAAACAACTGATCAATCTTTACAACGACCCATATCGGGCCATCTTAGCCGGCAAGCATCCGGGCGCACTGGGCGCACCGGCGGAGGTAGTCTGGAAGGACATCTGGCGTCAGATAGGCCCCATGCTGCATCACGTAACGCATGATAACGAAGGTACTTATGTCGAGTCGCAGCTATTGCTCATGGAACGGAACGGGTATCCGGAAGAGACCTATTATACCTTTAGCTATAACCCGGTGCTCAATGATGACGGCGGAACGGCGGGGATGATCTGTTTCAATGTGGATGATACCGAACGGATCGTGGGTGAGCGGCAGCTGCGGACACTTACGGGGTTGGGCAAGCGGCTGACGGATTGCGATTCCCGACAGGAGGCGCTGCACCGTACCCTGATCACGCTTGGCGAGAATGCGCATGATTTCCCCTTCGTTCTTTTTTATTCCGGGTTGACGGTGGGCGCGGTGCTGACGCATTCCACGCATCTCGGAGAGGCGGCCGAACGGGTACCGTCGACTATCGCGCCTGACGAAGAAGGTGTCCTGGCCGACGCGTTGCGCCGGGCCGACCGGGAGCGGCGGCGACAGGTGATCTCCGGAATCGGAGAAGCCATGGGTCCTATGCCGAAAGGCGTTTGGGACGTATCGCCGGACAAGGCCGTCGTGTTGCCCGTCTTCCAGGCGGGGGAGAGCCAGGCGTATGGATTCCTGGTCATCGGGGTGAATCCGTACAGGTTGCCCGATGAAAAATTCTTCGGTTTCTGCTCGATGGTCGTGGATCAGCTAATGACCAGCTTTGCCGATATCCATGTCCTGGAGATGGAAAGGAAGAAGGCGGAGGCCCTGGCGGACATCGATAGGGCAAAGACCGTCTTTTTTTCCAATATCAGTCATGAGTTCCGCACGCCGTTGACCCTGCTGATTTCCCCGATCGAAGAACTGCTGAGCGATCCTGACACTATCGGTATCAACCGGTACCGGATGGGAGTAGCGCACCGGAATGCGCTGCGGATGCAACGGCTGGTGAATACCTTACTGGAGTACTCGCGGATAGAGGCGGGGCGGATGGAAGGCTCTTACCGTCGCGTGAACATCGTCACCCTGACGAAGGACCTGGCCAGCACCTTCCGGTCGGCCGTCGAGAAGGCGGGGATGCAGTTGTTAATGGTGACGGGGGCGGTAGATGGCGACGTGTATGTGGACACGGAAATGTGGGAGCGGATCATGCTCAATCTCATATCGAATGCTTTTAAATACAGCCATCGGGGAAGCATAACGGTAGAGGTCCGGCAGGTGGACGGCAGGGTGCAGGTGAGCGTCACCGATACCGGCGTAGGGATCCCGGGGGATCAGCTGGAAAAGATCTTCGACCGATTTCACCGTGTCGAGAATAGCGGGGGCCGCAGCCAGGAGGGTACCGGTATCGGTCTGGCCATGGTACGCGAGCTGGTTCGTCTGCATCACGGGACCATCCATGTGAGGAGCGTCGTGGAGGAAGGTTCCGTATTTACGGTCAGCCTGCCACTGGGGAAGGACCATTTGCCGGCGGATCGGGTCTTCGAGCCCCCGGAGCCGGCGGTCAAACAATATGAGTCTGAAGCCTTTGTTGCGGAAGCGATGAAATGGATACCCGCCACGGAAGAGGAATGGGAAGAGGGGGCTTTGCCCGAGCGTTGGGGGGCGAGTATTTTACCGGGTGGGGATGGGAAGGCGGGGGAAGACGGGGTTGAAGACGAGATGGGCGGGTTTGGGGAGGAGACAGAGGATGACGGCAGATATACGGTCGTGCTGGCCGATGACAATGCCGATATGCGGGGATATGTCGGGCGGCTGTTGTCGTCCCATTATCGAGTGATCACGGCCAGGGACGGAGAGGATGCTTTTGAAAAGATGATACGTTATAGGCCCGATCTGTTATTATCGGACGTCATGATGCCCAGGCTGGATGGATTCGGGCTGTTGAAGCGTGTGCGGCAGACGCCGGGTCTGCAGCATATACCGGTGATCCTGCTATCGGCGAGGGCGGGAGAAGAGGCGAAGGTCGAGGGGTTGGAGACGGGTGCGGACGATTATCTCGTCAAGCCGTTTGGCGCAAGGGAGTTGCTTGCGCGCGTTGATGCCAATATCCGGATCACCAAGGAGAGGATGAACGTTATGGCCGCCTATGCCGAAAACCTGGAAATAGAAGTCCACAAACGCACCGAAGAATTGTTGTCGCTGAACGTCTCGCTGGAAAGGTCGAACGAGGACCTGCAGCAATTCGCGCATGTCGCCAGTCACGATCTCAAGGAACCGGTTCGAAAGGTCAGGACCTTTACCGGCAGGATCCTCGAAGAATACGGATCGATGCTTAACCAGGAAGCGCGGATGTTCCTGATCAAGATACAGCAGGCCACCGCGCGTATGGGTTCGATGATCGAAGGCGTGCTGAATTATTCCATGCTGAACAGTCACGATCAGGCGATGACGTTAGTCGATCTGAATGAAGTGTTTATAAATATCGAATCGGATCTCGAACTGGTGTTGCAGGAACGGAATGCCACGATCCGGCGAGAGTCGCTGCCCATGGTGGAAGGCGCGCCGGTGTTGCTTTATCAGCTGTTCTACAACATAGTGGGGAATTCATTGAAGTTTTCAAGAAGAGATAGTAGGCCATTGATTACCATTGCATCACGAGTGGTCGAAGAGGTTGGCAAGCAAATTGCTCTCTTCACAATAACGGACAACGGAATCGGGTTCGATCAGCAGCAAGCTGGTCGCATCTTCGAAGCGTTTACCAGGCTGAACTCTAAGGACAGATACGAAGGCACCGGATTGGGCCTGGCCTTATGCAAGAAAATTGTGGAGCGCCATCACGGCAGTATCTCCGCGACTGGCGTCAGCGGCGTGGGAGCTGTTTTTGTGATAAAGCTGCCTGTGAGACAAATGGAAAGGAGCATCTAAAGCCAGAAGTCATGAAGAAAAAATTTTTAGTCATCGATGATGACACGGACGACCGGGAGTTGTTTTGCGAGGCGTTGGCTTCCGTGGACCCGGGCATTCACTGCATACAAGCGGTCGATGGTAAGGAAGCCCTGACGAGACTGTCATCAAACGAACAGCCGGATATCATTTTTTTGGATATCAATATGCCGATAATGGATGGGTGGCAGTTCCTTTCGCATTTGAAGAAACAGGACGGGCATAAGAATATACCTGTCATCGTCTATACGACCTCGTCGACACAGAAAGACAAGCGTATTGCCAATGATCTGGGTGCGTTGTGCTTTATCACGAAGCCGCATGCGTATTCGAGGCTACAGAATATTCTGGGGGTGATCGTGATGCATGTCAATACGCAGAATTATGCGAAGATTTGTGAGGATGTGCATGCGATGGGGAATGGGACGAGTTAGTGCGGCGGGGTTTGGCGCGGTTGTGCGGTGGGGTTTGGGTGCTGGGTTTTGCGGTGCGGTTTGGGTGTGGGGTTTGGGCCGGGACGCTTGGTTTGGGCGGATGGCCGGATGCGTTAGTGCCGCGGGGTTTGGGTCTCTTCCAGCTCGTCGAGCAGGGGAATTTGGGCGGCGATGATGGCTTTTTTTGCGGCGTCCAGCGAGAACCAGCCTCCTTTATCCACTTCCGGAAATGTCTTTTGTTTCCCCGAGCGGCGCGGCCATTCCAGCTCGAACGTATTGCTGACGATGGCTGCCGGATCGATATCGCCGGGGGACGCCCAGGCATATACGCGTTTGCCCCCTTTCTGTCTGATAGGGCTGAGGGGTTGGAAGGGACCTTTGAGGGCGACGCCTGTTTCTTCCCTGAATTCGCGGACGGCCGCATCGAGTGCGGGTTCATCATCGGTAAATTCACCTTTTGGTATGGTCCAGGAGCCGGAGTCTTTGTTTTTCCAGAAGGGGCCTCCGGGGTGGACGAGGAATACTTCGAGATATGTATGGCGCCGGTATAGTAATATACCGGCGCTTTGTTTTGAGTTCATGGGTGAGGGGGCGCAAATAAGGGGCCAATAATGGGGATGGAGGGGGGAAAAATGGGTGTTTTCACCCATATCGTTTAGTTAAGAACACTACCTGTTACAAGTCTTTGTAATTCATATGGTATAATCGCGGCGGTCTTTTCTTGCGCGGGCTTTTTCTGCCCTGGCGATGAGCCTCTGTGTTCGCCCCGACCTGTTTGTC
>DASYSV010000053.1:0-2763 GCA_036010185.1 Puia sp. | reverse complement strand
ATCCAGCCGCATGACATAGGAGATACTGTCGTTGAGTCCGCTGATGGCATAACCGCCGTTCTGCAGCGCGATTACTTTGTATAGCGAGCCGGAGGAAATGGACGATATCTTTTTGGACCATTCGACACAACCGGATTCAGAGGTCTTTATCAGCATGCCCTTGGGAATACCGTCATCGGCAATATACTTGAGATAGGTATAGCCGTAGCCGCCGAGAATATAACCGCCCGACGGCACTGCGGCAAAGTCATTGGAAAATTCGTCCTGATTGGTCCCGTAATAGGCCCATAGGTTTCTCCTGTTGGCGGGCTGAACGCCTTTAATATAATAATAGGCGATCGCCGTATCGGTACAGGCGCCGTTCTGCGCAACGAGCATGATGTCATACAGACCGGGCTGGTTCTCCCCCCACGTGAAGGTATTGCCGTTGGAGATGGGTATCCCGACATCCAGCCAGGTAAGCGAGGTAGCGTTGGTGCTGGTGCTCGTAAACGTGACAGGCCCGGTCATCGTCGTAAGGACCGAATCGTCACCCGGCGTGAAGCTGGCGCTCACTCCGCAATTGTTCAGCGGATGTGCTGTATTCTGTTGCAGGATGAGGGGCGCCGGCACCAGGAGCGTTTGGCCGGGCGTGGCGGCGCTGTCGGTCGAAAGAAAGGCCGGACGCGAAGGTTTGGTCTCCTTCCGGTGCTGCTTTTGCCATTGCATGGCCTGCCACTCCACCGAATCGTACATATAAAGACCGTGATTCCGGACAAGGACCTTGCCGGCAACATGGATCGTGTCGGGGGTGGTTTGCGTGGAGGTGGTTTGCGCGGGGGTGGTTTGCGCGAATGAAGCGATGGAAAACAGGATAGCTCCACAGAGTAAGGCCGGTGAAAATAATCGATGGGGAGGTCGCACGGTATCGGGTAATTGTGCGACAAAATAATAAACTCACTGATATCTTGCAAGTTATCCCGCAAGATGGCCGGTAACGAAGGTAAAGCCGTTATTGAAGAACAGGTCCTCGAGGAAACCGCCGATATCCAGTTGGTCCGCCCATTGGACGGAATCGGTAAGGCCTTTGAGGAAAATCTTAAAACGGGACTGAAGGAAGGACCGCAAGGCGGGCATCTCGAGACAGGTACGGGAATTGAGGAACGGGTTGATCACCCCGTCGAAATCCGAGCCGATGCAGAGGTGTTTCCTGGCGGTGTCGAGCGGGATGCCATTGTCGATACACACCTGCAGGAAATGTTTTATATGCACCATGACATGCGCATAAAAGAAGGCATCGCGCATCGGGATGGGAGTGGCGGCGCTCATAAATTCCCCGACCTCGCTGAGCAGCTCGCAATGGTCTTCATCGACGGCGTCCCCGATCTTGTTTATACCGAGGACCTTCCATTCGGCCATGGACATATATTCCTTGTCCACCGTAAATTCGCTGCCGGCGCCGATCCCGGTAGGCTTCACATCAAAGGTGCTGACGAAACCGAGTATCCGGCGGTCCATGGAGAGTCCGATCATACCACCATGTTTGACGATCCAGACGATCTCGTCATCGAAGAGATTGATGGTGGAAAGATTGAAGGCGGGCGCCCCGGGCCGGGTGCGGTTCGTGTAAGCCTGGATGTTCTTGGCGATCTCGAGATACATCGTACCCGGGTTGACCGGTAGCTGTTTGCGGATAAAGGTAGGCCATTCGGCTATCGATGTCCCCGTAAAACCGGCATGTGTGCAGAGCAGGGGTTGGGGGTTCGTATATTTACCGGCATCGATCTCATTGCGCAGCTGGAGCCTGGACAGATAGCTCATGTGTTTGACGTCGACACAGATGCCGCGATCGAAGAGTCCCCGGACCACGGTTCGTCCTGCGTCCGTCAAGCCGTTGCCGGCGGGAAAGAAGTTGCCGGGGTCGGCTATCTGCATGCCGAAGGCGTGGTTGCATAGATTGGACTGCTGGAGATGGGTGAGGTTCACCGCCAGTATCGTCACCTGCCGCAGAAGGATATCGAGATTAGCCAGGATCTCCTTCGGATCGTATCCGTCGCCTGTCGCCAGGTTCACCCTGTTCTTCGAGTCCACCAGCGAATGACAGCCTTCCACGACGAAGAAAATATTCACCTTTTTGGGGTCCAGCGGTGCGGTTGCGTTGGCCTTACCCAGAATGTTGAAGAGGTTCGGAGCCCCTAGATAACGGTCAAGAGTATTCGCTTTTGTAAATGTCGAAAAAGTTTTATAGTCGGGGGCGGCGATATGCGTCAGCACATTATGGGACAGTTTGGCCTGCGAGGCGTCTTTCAGGAAGGAGCGCAGGGGGTCGACGACGGCCGCGAGAAAGCTTTCCATGCCATATAGTGCCGCCCCGATGAGTACGGGGCTGTGCATCGAGAGCAGCTGTGTTTGATGTATCTGTGTCTCGATGATGAACGGAAGATCGGAGCAATCCTCGGGGATCAGCTTGACATCGCCCGGGCTGACGGTCTGGTTTACGTCCGGGGTGTCTTCAAACAGCTGTTTGAGGAGGATATGGGCATGAAAGTCGAAGTAGTTCATGGTGTTGCGCTTTAGATTTGCCTGCCGAAGAGACGCGGCCCGGGGCGAATCTGACAATTTCCGCCGAAACGCGGTACCGTATTTTCACCCATATCGTTTAGTTAAGAACACTACCTGTTACAAGTCTTTGTAATTCATATGGTATAATCGCGGCGGTCTTTTCTTGCGCGGGCTTTTTCTGCCCTGGCGATGAGCCTCTGTGTTCGCCCCGACCTGTTTGTC
>DASYSV010000050.1:0-2592 GCA_036010185.1 Puia sp. | reverse complement strand
ATACGATCTTTTCGCTCTGGGATACATACCGGACCTTTCATCCGCTGATGACCATCATCCAGCCGGAAAGAGTCAACGACTTCGTCAATACCATGCTCGCTATCTATCAGCAGCAGGGTAAGCTGCCCGTTTGGCATTTGCAGGGTCGTGAGACGGACTGTATGGTCGGATACAGCGCGGTGCCCGTCATCGCCGACGCCTGGCTGAAAGGTTTTCATGGTTTTGACGCGGGGCTGGCGCTCACAGCGATGAAGGCTACTTCTACCCGCGACGACTATGGCCTGAAGTATCTCAAACAGGACGGCTTTATTCCCGCCGACAAGGAGGTAGAGGCGATATCGAAGGGGATGGAATACGCCATCGATGACTGGTGTATCGCGCGTATGGCCTCCCAAATGGGACGCACGGAAGATGCAGCGACATATACACGAAGGTCGCAGCTGTTCACCCGATATTTCGATCCGTCGACACGGTTCATGCGTCCCGTGCTGGCGGACGGAAAATTCATTACCCCGTACAGCCCGTTCCTGACAAAGAATTATACCGAAGGCAATGGCTGGGAGTATACCTGGCTGGTGCCGCAGGACCCGGAACAGTTGATCAGCCTGATGGGCGGCGACAAGCCTTTCGTCGCCAAGCTGGACAGCCTTTTCACCGTCACAGGCTCGATGGGTGACGCTCCGCCGGATATCTCGGGTATGGTCGGTATGTATGCGCAGGGCAACGAGCCGAATCATCATGTTCCATATCTCTACGCTTTCGCCGGCATTCAGTGGAAGACTGCGGAGCGGATCGCCCATATCGCGCGTAAGTTCTATACAGCAGGGAAAGATGGTCTTTGCGGCAATGACGACGCCGGGCAGATGAGCGCCTGGTATGTCATGTCGGCGCTGGGGTTCTACCCGGTAAATCCGTGTAACGGAATCTTCGTTTTCGGGACGCCGTTAGTACGAAAGGCGATGGTGGAGGTCGGCGAAGGGAAGCTGTTTGCGATAGAGACCGAAAATTTCGGGCTGAAGAATATTTATATTCAGCGCGTGACGCTGAATGGGGCGCCCTATAGTAAGTCTTATATAGATTATCATACGATCATGACCGGCGGCACGCTGCGGTTGTATATGGGCGACAGACCGAATAAGGAATTCGGCGCCGCTCCCGCGGACCGGCCGGTGTCATCGCCCTCCTGATCTTACTCCACCCAGACTTCGACGTGGGTCGAGCCGCCGTCGCGGGAATAGTCGAAATGATCTTTTGGGTTATTGATGTATTTTTCTTTGAACAGACGATAGACTTCGTCGGGCTGGCGGACGCCGTTGACGATCAGATGGTCTTTGTCCAGCGTGAAGGACAGGGGATCTTCGTTTGCGATGATGCCGTTGCGGGTCAGGTCTTTGATGATGCAATGGATCCAGCGGTTGGATGCGGGAGCGGGCGCCTCGGTGACTTCGGTGGCTTCGGTGGCTTCGGTGGTTTCGGGAGCTTCCGTGGCCTCGGTAGCTTCAGTGGTCTCGGTGGCTTCCGTGGCTTCGGTAGCTTCCGTGGCTTCGGTGGCCTCTACCTGTTCGGTCGCCTCGGTTGCTTCATCGGACTGCGCATTCTCGCGCGCCTCGCGGTGTCTTTCTATCTTGTCGAAAATATATTCATACCGGTCATAATCGGCGGGCGACAGCACATTCCCGTTGATGATCATTTCAGTGATCTCGCCGTTGGTTTTGGTCAGCTGGAACGTATTGCCCTCGGCATCCGTAGCCGAGATCTTGCATGTCTTCCTGGCTCCCTCGATATCGCTGCTCTTGCTGATACTCGGGTAAGGAACTTTGATTGCCGGTGCAGTATCGGACGATACTTCGGCGGGAGCGGAGGTCACTGCCGGCGGCGGAGCCTGCCATTCGTTCATGCTGACCAGGCCGATGGCCAGGACGATCATCAATCCTACGGATAAAAGAGCTTTTTCCATAACATGTAATTTTTTATTTTCTTTATCGAGCATACGGCGAATACGCCATAACAGATCTGTCTTGCCGATGCCCAGCTGCAGCGGGTAGCCTTCTTGTGCCATTGCCTGTACCCGGAAAGCGATCAGCGCGTCGAAATAGCTGTTCCGGTTGGGCGTATCCGCGAGGACGATATCATCACAGCAGGCTTCCCGCTCCTGGCGGATACGAGATGCCATCCAACGAAAGGCCGGGTTGAAGAAAAAGACGGACTCTGTTATATAGAGTAACAGGTTGGACAGATAGTCGTTCCTGCGGATATGCGCCAGCTCGTGCAGCAGGATCGTCTCCAGCTGGTCGGCAGGCAGACCCGCTATCATTCCAAACGGAATAAGAATGGTCGGTTTCAGAAAGCCGAAGGTCACCGGCATGCTGACCAATTCCGATTGCAGCAGGAGCACTTTTTTCCGGACGCCAGCCACCCTGCACAATGTCGCCAGCCGCCCGACCCATTCGATTCCCGGAGGATGGATGCCTTTCCGGCGAAACCGGCGCATTTGGTAAAGACCTCCCGTCAGACGCACCAGTTGAAACGTAAGACAAAGCAACCAGAGCCCGGCAACGATGGACGCATGTTCGTTCAGATAATCGCCGACGA
>DASYSV010000034.1:0-8558 GCA_036010185.1 Puia sp. | reverse complement strand
TCGGGACAACGCCGGAGATGATCGACTATTTCTCCCGTATCCTGCATTACGACTTTCCCTGGAACAAATATGCACAGATCGTAGTCCGGGACTATGCCAGCGGCGGCATGGAAAACACTACGGCCACTCTGCTCAATGAATACGTGCAACAAACCCCGCGACAGCTGCTTGACGCCTATTACAGCAAAGGGCAAAGCACCATCGTACATGAATTGTTCCACCAATGGTTCGGTGCACTGGTCACCTGCCGCAGCTGGAGCAACCAGGCTGTCGACGAAACCTTCGCGGAATTCAGCGACGGACTGTGGGCAGAACACCAATACGGGCGCGATGCGGGCGATGCTCTCCGGGCACATGACGTACAAATCTATCTGAAGACGAAATCCGTCGATACGGCGCCCATGGTCCGATACCATTACCGTAACGAGCTGGATATGTTCGATGTCCTCACTTACTATAAAGGCAACGGGGTCTTGAATATGCTGCGCAATTACCTTGGCGATTCGGCTTTTTTCAGCGGTTTGAGCCATTACCTCCATGTCAATGCATTCAAAAATGCGGAAGTCGACCAGCTACGCCTGGCGCTCGAGGATGTCAGCGGTCAGGACCTGCACTGGTTCTTCGATCAGTGGTATTATCGCGCCGGCCATCCTATACTGGATATCCGACACCGGTGGAACGATACTACGGCAACGGAAACGGTCTGGCTGCGACAAACCCAGGAGGGTGGACCCTATCTGCTCCCGATGGCGATCGACATCTATTCCGGCGGACGAAAACAACGATATATGGTTCGCATGGAGAACAAACTGGACAGCTTCTCCTTCCACGCGTCGTCGAAACCCGACTTAGTGAACGTGGATGCCGACAAAGTGTTAGTGGCTGTGATCACCGACCACCAATCGCTGGACGAATATGTCTTCCAGTATTTCCATGCCCCGCTGTATCTCGACCGATCGCAGGCGATAAATGCCGCCATCGAAGACCCCTCCGATGCCAGGTCCCAAGAAATATTGATCGCGGCGTTGAATGACCCCTATTATGGGCTCCGGATAAATGCTGTTTCTGCGCTGGATATGAAAAACCCGGTGATCCGGAATGCCGCATCTCCGATTTTGGTACAGTTGATCCATAGCGACTCCAACCATCTCGTAAAGGCCGCAGCGCTGTCCGTGCTGGGTAAGCTCCGGGACCGGGAATATATGCCGGTATTCAAAGAAGCCCTGACCAGTCCCTCCGATGCGGTGCGATCCGCCGCCGGCACCGCAGTCGGTCTGCTGGACCGCAACTAATGAAAAAGTCGTCCCTTTTTGGGAAAAAACCGGTTCAAAACAGCCACGTAACATACTAACGATCAGTTATTTACAGACTGGCACCGGGATTGGATAATGGGCATCATGATCAAAGCCCCAGTCATCACCTTCTTCCTGCTGTTAATGACACCATCTATCATCGGCGGTGGGTTCATGATGGAAAAGAATGTCTCTTTTTCAGCCATCGATGCTTTGCATCTTAATAAGCACGACCGGAAATTCGTCCAAACATATCTTCTCGAAAATCGAATGATATTTTCCGCCATCAGGAAACATGACGGATCCCGTTTCATCATTACCGATGCCGTTTTCAATCAGTTCGAGTTGCCGCTCCAGCTGAAATATCTCGCGGTGATCGAATCCGATCTGAAGTCCGACGCGGTATCCCGTGTGGGTGCGGTTGGACCCTGGCAGCTGATGCCGGAAACGGCGCGTCTGCTCGGTCTGAAAGTTACAGGCGACCGCGACGAACGGACGCAATTCGATAAAAGCACCCGCGCGGCGGCCAGGTACCTGAAAGATCTTTATGCCGAATATGGTGACTGGTTGCTGGTGCTCGCGGCATACAACGGTGGCGAAGGACCGGTCAATCATGCCATCCGCAAGTCGGGAAGCCGCAATTTCTGGCTGCTTCAAAACTACCTTCCATCCGAAAGCCGCGGGCATGTGAAAAAGTTCCTCGCGACTCTGCTGTATTTCGAAGGCCCCTCTCAAGCCGCGTCGTTCACGGGTACGGCAGCACCCTACCCTGTTCGTTCGGTGTGATATTCTCGCCTTTCATCCCGTTTTAACATTATTTTCCGCAGGTTGATCCCAATATTCGCGGTGCAAGCGGGCATCAAATCGAGCTTTGTCCGGACGGACAACAATGCCGTCTACACGCTATACGACGAGACACTGAAGACCTGGGAGCCGGACACCTCCGTCAGCAATCATTTCATCTATAAGGAAAATATCAATGCGGCCTATGTCGATTGGCATCAGCAGATGGGCAAATTCGCCAAGACCAACGACAAGAATACCTTCGGTATATCGTACGGGATAAGGATCGAGCGCCCCTCCTATCAAAGCCTGAACCCTTTTCGTTTTGAGGATGAGCTGCTCACATTCAAAGAGCACGGTGATTCTAATTACACCATCATCCAGACCAGCGGGAACCTCGCTTCCCAGCGCAACATCGGTCTGGGCGTCAACTACAGCAAACAGCTCATGAGATCCTGGACCTTCAACGCCTCGGTCAATGTATACAATAACCGCTACCGCGGGGTCGTCGATAGCACCCCGGGTGCAACGAAGAGGAAGCGGCGCAGGCGACGAGCAAAGCCGGGTCGGCGGCCGCAACGGTCAGCAATAAGCCGCGCCGCTATCCCCCAACGGCAACGTTGCAATCATCCCTGCCGCCACCCCCCAACGGCAACAACGTTGCAATAATTTGGTGACGCAGATTTAACAGGACGCATTAGCCAAATAAATACCTTTGCGTTGCCTGACTCAACATCGACAGCATGAAACGACTCACGGGACTTCTGCTCGCTTTGGCATTATCACAACAACTATTCTCACAGCAGGTGATCCCTGACTCCAATTCCCATTGGAGCGTACATTTTCAGATGACGGTCATCGATCAGATCCATACATCTTTCCATACGGCTTATAGCGGCGACAACAGCTTCGCCGATACGGTAGAACCCGGCGCCGTCAGCGTTACTTCCACGTTATTCATCGGACGCAAACTCTGGCCGGGCGCTGCCTTCTATTTCAATCCCGAACTGTCCGGCGGCAGGGGGCTCAGTTCCGCACTCGGCATCGCCGGAGCGCTCAACGGGGAGACGTACCGCATCGGGGACCCGTCCCCGGTAGTATCCATAGCAAGGGGCTATCTTCAGCAGATGATCCCGCTCGGAAGCTCCGATTCGGTATCGTTCGACAACGGCAAGAACCAGGTTGCCGTCAGGGTTCCTGCAAACAGGCTGGTCATCACGGCTGGAAAGTTCTCGATGTCCGATTTTTATGACAACAACACCTATAGCCATGACCCCCGTACGCAATTCCTGAACTGGTCGCTGATGAGCAATGGCGCCTGGGATTATCCTGCCAACACCAAGGGATACACGATGGGAGCCATGGTCGAATGGATCGAACCGAACTGGGCCCTGCGCGTTTCCAGCGTCGCGGTCCCCGTGATCGCCAATCATTCCGAAATGGAATATAAATTCGGTAAGGCGCATTCCGAGACCGCCGAATTTCAACATAATCTGACCTTCGGTAAACGAAGCGGCGTCGTGCGGCTCCTCTTCAGCTATACGGCCTCCAGGGCCCCTTCCTACCAGCAAGGCCTCGCTGCCTTGCGGGACGGCGACACCGGCTTGCTGCAGGTGATCTCGGGGGATGGCAAAGCGACCGCCTACGGCGGAAAAAAGACCGGTATCGGTCTCAACCTGGAACAGGAGCTTACAGGAGATATCAGCCTCTTCGCGCGCCTGGGATGGAACGACGGGAAATACGTCAGCTGGGCTTTTACCGAGATCGACCAGACCGTGCATGCGGGTCTGAATTTCAAAGGCACCCAGTGGAAAAGAAAGGAAGATGTCGCCGGCATCGCCGGTGTGATCAATGGCATTTCATCCGACCACCGCGCTTTCCTGAAAGCAGGCGGATATGGGTTCATCATCGGCGACGGTGCGCTGAATTACGGAAATGAAGCTATTCTGGAGGCTTATTACAATGCCAAACTGTTCGATCATGTCTGGCTTAGCGTGGACTATGAGTTCGTCCACAATCCGGGATATAATAAGGACAGGAGCGGGCCCGTGCATGTCTTCGGCGTCAGGGGGCATGTAGAATTCTGACGGGCGCCCACCCCCAAACGGCGCCGAACCGGCGACGGCGAGCCCGCGCCCCAGGCCAACCAGCGGCGGAACGCCGATGCCCCTTCTATTTCATCTTCCAGAGGATCCCATTCCCGGATTCCACCTTTTCGATAAATCCCTGCTGATTCAGCTGCAACAATACCTGTCGGGCGTCCTTTCTCATCAGATTGCTCAACAATGCGAATTCCGCGTCCACCATCGTGGGAAAACTGCGGAAAAGACTTTCCGGCTGCCGGTCGATCTCCGCCCTTTTCGCAAACGGCAGCAATTGCAGGATCACCCGCTCGAAATCCTGGTAGTGCTGGTACCCTTTCAACCGGACTTCATTGCCCGCCTGGTCGCTGAAGAACAACGTGGGGAAGCTGTTCACATTCATCACCCTCGCCAATTCAAGGTCCTTGTCGAAGCTGGCCCTGGCTTCGTTGACATAGTCGGACCTGAACCGTGGCACATCGAGACCCACTTCCACAGCCGCCATTTCCAAAAAGCTCCATTTCATGATGTTCTTTTTTTCGAGGAAGATCATCTCCCTGATCCTTCTTAAAAAGAGCAGCGCCCGCGGCTCATCCTGCAGCTGCGCAGCCTTGAATGCAATCGACGGAGGCCAGCTGCTCGACAATGGATCCTCGATCCAGACATCGCTGTCGATGGGCATCTTATAGGAATCGGACACCTCTTTCCAATGTATGGCGGCGTCCGAAGGACTGATGATCTTGCCCTTGCAATCCTTCCAGGAAGGCAGCAAGCCGCCCATGACGTACTGGATGTCGAGATAGTGGCCGTATTCCAGACTCAGCTTTTTCCAGATAGGCTGAATGATCCAGCAGGTGGAGCAGATAGGGTCGGTGAAATATTTCACCCGGAGCAACTTTTCGCGTGGCCCGGATCGGATCACCCGTTTGATCATCGTCACCTTTTCGCCTTCGGCATTCCGGCTGGACGCCAGGAAGGGCAGCGGAGACTCTTCTCGTCCACTGGGGAAAAGGAATATTTTCTTGAGCTGACGACCCAACAGGATGTGTTTCTCGATCACCGGACCCCGCTGACGGTAATAATCCCGGAATGCAGCTTCATGGTTCTCGGTGTCTTCGAGACATTGCAATAGTATTTTCGAGCCAACGATCGCATTGGTCGTGCCTGCGCTGGTAAAGGGCAGCGTCAGATGCGCGGCGTCTCCCAGCAGGACCACATTCTGCCTGTGGAAGGCAGGGAGCAGATCGAAGTCCCTGGTGCTCCAGATATATGTTTTGCTGAAATCGGTCGATCGGAGGATCTCAGCGGTGACCTCGGGGAATCCACGAAGCATACGGTTACAAAAGGCCCGTATCTTTTCCGGCCGGTCCTCGGGGGCGTCACCGATGGTCGGATCGTACTGCATGAACCAGACGAACTCGTTCTCGCTGGTGGGTATCATCCCGAAAGCCAGTCCGCGGTCTATTTCCTGGAACTTCAGAAAAGTATTCGTATGCCGTGCGGCAATCTCCCGATTGTGCGAGATCCCCACGATCTCCTTTACGGCCACAGCGGTCAGCGCGACCTTCCCGAACAAGGCCTCCCGAACCTTCGAATTTCCACCGTCGGCCCCGATAAAGATATCGCCGTATTCGACGTCTCCATTGGCAAAAACGGCGGCAACAGCCTTTCCGTCCTTCCGGATAAAATGCGAAAAAGCCCTTCCCCGCACGATGGTATCGGGTTTCAGCAATCCGCGGAGAAAATTGATCAGCTCGCATCTTTTCATACAGCGCCAGGAGTCGAGCTCCACGTTCTTTACTTCATAGCCGTTGGGTCTTCGGAGGCAAAACCTGCCGACCGACTGACCGGGAAGATCGGTCCCATCGCCGCCCAGCTCACGCAGGATCGACAGGGCATCGTCATGCATGAGAAAAGCATGCCCTTTTTCATTCAGATCCGGCTGTCTTTCGGCAATGGTGACCTCGATACCTTTTTTCTGTAACTCGATCCCGATGGTCATGCCTGCGATACCCCCTCCAATGATGACGATTTTCATAATTGTTGTATGGTGTTTTTGATACGGTCAAGTGCATCGGTTAATATTTCCCGTGTCGTGGCAAAGCTCAGACGGATATAACCGTCGGCGCCATCGCCAAACCACTCGGGCAGTCCGGGAACGACGGCGACCCTGGCTTTTGTCAGCAGTAATTCCTGCATCTCACGTGACGTCAAACGCGTCCCTGATATGTCGGCAAACGCCACATAGCAACCTTCGGGCGGCACACAGCTGAAGCCGTCGATCGCGTTGAGGCGATGCACGCAGAGATCACGCATTTCCTGAAGATGTCGCACGAATTCCTTCAACCATCCTTCACATGCACAAATTGCCGTGGTGGCGGCCACCTGTCCGATGAGGTTGCTTCCGTGTATGGTGGTGTTATGCAGAGAGGCGTCGAAGAGTCGTTGATAGCGGGCGCGATCGGAAGCCATGACGGCGCCGATGCGCAACCCGGCCAGACCATAGGATTTGCTGAACCCGGTGATCGTCACCGTCCTGTTCCGGATGTCGTCATTCAGCGAGGCGATACTGGTATACACATGTGGCGAAAAGACGATATCGCTCCAGATCTCGTCGGACAATATCAGGAGGTCGTGTTTGCAGGCCAGCCCGCCGATGAGCAGCAGCTCCTTTTCGGTAAAGACCTTGCCGGTCGGGTTCAGCGGGTTGCACAGACAAATGAGCTTCGTTCGTGGCGTGATCAATGCTTCCATCCGCCGGATATCCAGTTCCTCTCCCGCAGGCAATGCGTAAGGCACCGGTTTGGCTCCGGCGGCCCCGATGGAGTAGCCGAACAGGAAATCGACGGGATCGAAGAGAATGGCCTCATCCCCGGGTGATAAAAAGGCCTTGCATGTGAGATAGATGCCAAATGCGGCGCTATCCACGGGGAAGATCCACGAGGGTGAAGCCGGTATCCGTCTTTTAGTTTGATAATAGCAGGCGAGGCTTTCCCTGAACTCGGGTAGTCCGTCCGGTGGACCATAACAGAAATACCGGTCCTGGGCAAATCTGGCGATGGCCCCGGCAATCTCGGGCGCGCAGGGCGTATCAGGGTCCGCCGCGGTCAGGGGAATGACCCCTTCCGGGACGGTCGCCCACCGGAGATTGTAAGCGCGCTTTCGCAGGACGGTAAGGTCCACAAGGTTCGGATCGAACATACGATAGGGTTTGGGTCAGGTTGTCGGAACCCGCGGGGAACTTCGCCCTTGCCACCGGCAAGCGCTCGTTCGTGACCTTCGCTACGCTCGGTCACTCCGCAGTTTCCTTCGCATTATCGATAATCTCCACGATCTTGCCTCTTTCCAGCGGTTTGATCAGAAAATCGCTGACGGCGCTATAGCCCTTCGAGCGTTCGACTTCCTGCGGCGAGATAGAGGATGAAACTATAAATAACGCGATATCCTTTTTTATCTTCGGTCTCAGCTGCGAATATTCATTCAGGAATTCCCAGCCGTCCATTACGGGCATGCTGATATCCATGAATATAATGTCCGGCAGCAATTCGGGTTTGTCGCATATTTCCCCGAGATAACGGATCGCCAGCTCACCGTCCGTAAACTCGTTGATCTTACACTGGCGGTCTATCGAAGCAATGATCCGCCTCGTCAGATATACGAAGATGGGGTCATCGTCTATGAGGAATATGCTCTTCACGAAGCTTGCTTTATTCGATTCTCGAATTCAATGAAAAAGGTGGACCCTTCGTCCGGAACGCTCTCCACCCAGATCCTTCCCCCCATGGCCTCTACATGCGTTTTGGTCATATAGAGGCCGAAGCCCTTTGCATTGGGATGGCGGTGAAACACCTTTCCGATCTTGAAAAAATTGTCGCGGTGTTTTTCCAGGTCGATCCCCAGGCCGTTATCCTGCACCGAAAGCACGATCTTATCCGCCGTCAACCGCGTCCTGACACGGATCAGCGGCGACCGGCCGGGATAATGGTATTTCAGCGAATTGCTGATCAGATTGTGAATGATGCTATTCATATAGGCCGGCGGATAATGCACCACCGCCACCTCGCTGAAATCGGTCTCTATCTTAGCACCTAATTTGTTGATCTCGGTCTCCAGCCCGCTAACGGTCCGCTTGATGCATTCGTGCAGACAGACATTCTCCTTTTTAACCTCCAGGTCCTGCCTGATCTGGATCGATTCTACCAGCTCGTTAAAGGTGGCGTGAAGATTCCCGATCACGGGACGTAACTTGGAGATCAGCATCCGTTGTTCGTCCGGGTCCTGGCTCGCCTCGATGAAATCCACCAACATGGACATATTGACCAGCGGCGCGCGAAGGTTATGCGAGACGATACTGCAGAAATCCATCAGTTGGGTATTCTGTTTGGAAAGCTGTTCGACCAGC
>DASYSV010000029.1:0-7228 GCA_036010185.1 Puia sp. | reverse complement strand
GAATAATTCAACCAGGTTCCCAGACGGGTCCTCCAGCAGGATCTGGTTCCCGCCGACCCCAATCACCATCGCATTACGGAATTTTGCATTTTTTTCTTTGAGGGCATTGATCGTCGCTTCGAGGTCCTCCACCACGATGTGTATCCGGTTCCAGCCGCCTGGAGCCTGGACCGATCCGTCCTGCATCCCCTGACCCCCGCCTCCCGGGCCCGGCTTGGTCAGCAACAAACGAAAGTTGCCCCGGCTTAGGATGGCAAATGCGGGGGCCGGATGCATCTCCACTTTGAAATTCAAAAAGCTGGTATAAAAGGCGATAGCGGCATCTACATCGTTGACGATATACCTGAGGGCCACGTCGGTTGGGTGATTATCCATGGCGGGTAAATTTGTTAATAATTTCTTCAAACCCAAAATCGCTCCAATTTTCGGTAATTTGTCCTGAACTCCTCAAAATTAAAACTGACTGTAATGGGAAAACTTTACCTATTGTTGCTGGCAGCCTTATTGCCCGCACTTGCTCAAGCTCAGATCGTATGGGATTTTTCGACCGCAACCCCGACCTCCGGTATCCCGGCCGGAGTTGCCATTTCGGCGGTAACACAGGGTAACAACAACGGCACGACCACACTGCTGACCACAACCTCCGCCTCATCGGGGTATACCGGCGCCACCGGGGGCAACAATGCCGGCGCGGCGGCCAATGTGGGAGCCTTCCGGCCTGACACCTCCACATTTTTCGAATGGACGCTGACGCCGGTTGCGGGTGTGTCCGTTACCGTGAACCAGGTCAGTTTCGGCAGCCGGAGTACGGGCACGGGACCACAGGCCTATGACATCCGCACCAGTCTCGACGGTTTCGCGAGCGCGGCGGCCACTGCCACACTCGCCAACAACAGCGCCTGGGCTCTCCTCGCCAACCCCCTTTCACTCGCCGGAGCCTCGGGACAGCCCATCACACTGCGCATTTATGCATACAACGGTACGGGCAGCGCCTCGAAAAATACGGCCAACTGGCGGATCGATGACCTGAGCGTCGGCGTTGCTACGTCGGGAAGCATCCCGGTTCCCACTGTCACTGCCTCACCTATCCCCCTGACCGGCTTTACCGCAGTGTCCGGCAGCCCGTCGGCCACATTGCCGCTAACCATCGGTGGGACCAATCTGACGGCGGGTATCACGGTTGCCGCCTCCCAGTGGTATGAGATTTCCCGGGATGGTGTGACATATGGCAGCTCGGCCACACTTCAACAGATAGGTGGCGTTGTAGCGGACACGCCCATCCTCGTCCGGCTGGCGGCCGGCACTCCGCCGGGAATAATACAAGGAGCGATCATCCTCCGCTCCACGGGCGCCGATTCAGCGGCAGTCCCCCTTTCCGGGTCGGTCACCGCACCGCCTGCGGCTATTGTCGTCAACCAGGTATATGGCGGCGGCGGAAATTCGGGATCGCTTTTCTCCAATGACTTCATTGAGTTGTTTAATGATGGCGACACGGCAGTAAATCTTTCAGGCTGGTCCGTTCAATATGCTTCCGCGACCGGCAGTTCCTGGCAGGTCACACCGCTCGGCGCAATCATCCCCCCGCATGGGTTCTTCCTCGTAGGGGAATCGCAGGGCGCAAATGCGACCGCGCCGTTGCCGTCACCCGATGTCTCCGGGACCATCTCGATGAGCGCTACTTCCGGTAAGGTCCTGCTGAGTAATTCCATCGCCGCCCAGTCGGGCGCCAACCCTGCGGGTCCAACTGTCATCGATATCGTCGGATATGGACCCACGGCCACCGGCTTCGAAGGAGCGCCTGCGCCGGTACTGACCAATTCCACTGCCGACCTGCGGACTCCCGACGGTCACAATACGGGCAACAATTCCGCAGATTTCGTGGCGACGGCTCCCAACCCGCGGAACGCCGCCTATACCACGCAGCCGCCGCTGGTGCAAACGCTGGTGCCGGGGAACAATGCAAACCTTATCCCGTCGGGCACGATCCCGATCCTGGTATTCAATAAAGCCGTCGCCAAAGGCGACGGCAGCATCACGCTGGTGACCAATGGAGTGAACGGAACGCCGATACCCGTCAGCGATGCAAGCTTCGTCGTCAGCAATGACACGGTCGTCCTCCATCTTCCCATTGCGGGGGGTAACCGCTATTCGATACTCGTTTCATCCGGCGCGTTCGTGGATGTGTTCGGAAATGCGTTTCCCGGGTTGAATTCCGTTACCGACTGGACATTCACGACCTTCAATAATACCATCGCGCAGGTGCTGCCCTTCACCACCAGTTTCGACAGTTGTTTGGGAAGCGGCCAGCTACCCAATGGCTTCACCGCCTACAGTATCACAGGCGCACAGGTATGGGACTGTACTACTTTCGGCAGGGACAGCACGAACCTTTCGGGCACCACGCCTTTCGGCCATGCCGTTGAGATCAATGGCTTCGCGAGCGGTATCAACAATGCCAATCAGGACTGGCTGATCTCGCCGAGGTTCGATCTGAGCGGAACGGCCTTCCCCCTGCTCGGCTACTGGAGCCGCAATGCTTTTGCCGGGGCCCCGCTGATGCTGAAAATATCCACGGATTATACGGGTTCGGGTGATCCCACGTTGGCGCATTGGACCGACGTGAACGGAAAATTCCCGAGCCAGGGATCGGACGTCTGGACCTCGTCCGCCAACATCGACCTGGCCGCTTTCAAGGATACTTCCGTGTACATCGCGTTCGTCTATACGTCAAGTACACAGGACGGCTCGCGTTGGACGGTGGACGATATCAGCCTGGTCAACTCGCTTACTCCGCCGCCGCCAAGCCTCACGCTGAGCACCGGTAACATCGAATTCGGCTATACGGCAGCGCATACCCCGGCCACGCAAAAGCTGATCGTTACGGGCAACGATCTCACGGGGAACATCACGATCACCTCCGGGGGTAGCTTCCGGGTGTCTGCGGACAGTATACACTTCAGCGATAGCGTCACCCTGCCGGCGGCCACGGCGAACAACACCGCCGAACCCGTGTTTATCCGCTTCACGCCGTCTTCCACCAACATCCAGTTCGTAGACTCCGTCGTCGTCGCCATCTCCGACTCGACGGCCGTCGTTAATGTCAAGGGAAACAGCATCGATCCCGCCTCTACGCTGAGCGTCATCGACTGGAACCTCAATTGGTTCGGCACCCCCGATCCGACACTCGGACCCACCGACAAGGCGCTGCAGAAAAAGAATGTGGGTCTCATCCTGCCAGCCCTGCATGCCGATCTGTATGCCCTGGAAGAGGTATGCGATGAACAGGCGTTGGATTCCATCGTTGCAACTATGCCCGGATATGCCGTGGTCGTAGGAGAATACGGTTCCTTCTCGAATCCCACCATACCGGGAGGACCGGATCCTCTGAATACCGTCCAGAAACTGGCCTTCGTCTACAACACCGCCAAAATTTCGGCGATCCGGACGGACTCACTGCTGACCCTGGGCGTGACGAACCCGCTGGACCCTTTCACCACCTATTATAATGACTGGGCGAGCGGCCGGTTCCCGTACATGCTTACGGCCAACGTTACGCTCAGCGACAACAAGGGCGGGACCAATACCCGGATCATCCGTTTCATCGACGTACACGCCAAAGCGAACACCTCGCCGGTACTGACGGCCTATGCGCGTCGCGCTGATGGCGCTGATGCTCTCGACTCGCTGCTGAAAGCGCAATATCCCAACGACCTCCTGGTCATCCTGGGCGACTTCAATGACGATCTGAATACGACCATCACCGCGGGCGTCAATCCGCCGGTCACCTCCTGGAGCGCCTTTACGATCGATGACTCCGCGCTGTATAAATTCCCGACCCAGCCGCTGAGCCCGGCCGGTCAGCATTCCGATGTCAACTTCACCAGCGTCATCGACAACGTGATCCTGAGTGACACGATGAATACCTATTATCTGCCGGGATCGGCTACGGTGCGATCCGATGTCGCAACGGTTGTCACCGGCTATGGCACCACTACGACGGACCACTACCCGGTATTCACGCAGTATTCTTTCACCCCTCCCGGAAGCGGGCCCGTCTTGCCGCCGCTGACCTTTAGCGCGACGAAGCAGGGAAATACCGCGCTGTTGAAATGGACGACCACGCCTGACAACCTGACCAAATGGTTCGAGGTGCAAAAAAGCCTGGATGGCCGGCTATTCCTTCCGATCGGTCTGATCCCCGCGAAGAGCAGCAATGGTATAGATCCGTCCACCGACTATAGCTTCGTCGATCTGTTGCCCTTGCCCGGCACCGACTACTATAGGCTGAAGGAATTCGATTCGACCAGAGCATCCACGCTTTCCAATACAGTAAGCCTTACATTCACTCCGCCATTGACGGTGGTGATCCTTCCCAACCCCGCCATCGGGTTCACGGAGGTCATTGTGACCCATGCGGACGGTCCCTACGTTATCCAGGTGCTGAATTCCAATGGAGGCATCCTCAAACAGGTCGGTGGCCTGCCCGGCAACCCGATCAATACGGTTGGCCTCAGCGGTCTTCGCGCAGGAGTCTACACCGTAAAGGTTACGACGTCCGATGCCGTGGCGACGGCTAAATTGCTGGTTTTATAACCCGAGAGGCGGCTGCCCGAAGGGCGGATGCAACATTTCGATGGGTGAGCGTATCTTTAATGCTCACCCATCTTTTTTACCCATGATCCGAAACCACCTGCGCGCCGCCTGGCGCAACTGTTGGGCTCACCGATCGGTCACCCTCCTGAACATCGCCGGTCTGTCCGCGGGCATGACCGCGGCCATCCTGATCTTTCTTTGGATAGGCAACGAGACCAGCTATGACTCCTATCACCCCGGCGCCGACCGCATCTACCGGTTAACGTCTACGCTGCGCAAGATCAACAGGAAATGGGGCACTGCTCCTCTTCCCCTGGCCGATGACATACGCGCAGAGCTACCGCAGGTGGAGAAGACTTCCGTCATCAAATCTTCCTACAGTACGTGGTTCCGCATCGGCGATGAATTCTTCGAAGAAAAAAAGGCGGCCTATGTCGGCAAAGACTGGTTCGAGCTGATGCACTATGACTTCGTCGAAGGCGATGCCGCATCTTTTATGGCGCACCCCTTCAGTCTCGCGCTCACCGAGGACAAGGCGAAGCAATATTTCGGCAACCGGTCGGCCATCGGTCGGACGATCCGAATCGATACCGCCGACTACGAAGTACGCGCCGTCATCAAAAACAATCCTTCCAACTCCAGCTTTCAATACGACGTACTCATGCCCCTGGATGCCTGGCTGTCCAGCCCATTGATACGTCACGGGGAAATGACGTACGACAACTACAACTACGCCATGTTTGTCCGACTTCGCGAAGGGACCGACCCGGTGAAGACGGCCGCGAAGATCACCAGCGTCCTGAACAGCCATCAGAAGGGCTTTTCGCGCATCGATCTCGAACCGCTGCGCGACATGCATTTCGATAAAGACATGTCGACGGCGAGTGTCGCGACCATCGACCGGTCGACGGTCTATATTTTTAGCGCGCTCGGCATCTTTCTACTGGTCATCGCTTGTATCAACTATGTCAACCTTACCACCGCACGCGCCAGCCTGCGCGCCAAAGAGGTCAGCGTCCGCAAGATCGTCGGCGCTGATAAAAGGGGGCTGTTCGTACAGTTCATCCTCGAATCGCTGCTGGTGAGCGTCCTTGCGCTCGTGATCACGCTGCTCCTGGTCCGGCTGAGCCTGCCGTTATTCGACTCGCTGACCGGGAAGAGATTCGCCGACCCGCTGACCTCGCCTGTCCTTTGGAAGATCGTAGCGATCACGCTGCTTACGGCCACCGCGCTCAACGGGGTCTATCCGGCGCTGTTCCTTTCCTCCTTCAACCCGCTGAATGTCTTTAGAGGCTCGAGCCTGCCGGGTTTCAGGGACGTTTCTTTGCGCAAGGGCCTGGTGATCCTCCAGTTCACTTTCTCCATCATCCTCGTCATCGCGACCATCGTCATCCGGCGCCAGCTCGACTATATCCAAACGACCGATCCCGGTTACAATCGGGCCCAGGTGTTTTCTTTTAGTCTGCCCTGGACCACATTCGTCAATAAGCCTGCCGGGACGAAAACGGCCATGTTCACCGGCATCCTTCACGATCTATCACAACAGAGCGGCATCGCCGATGTGTGCATGGCCAGCGAGTCCCTCGTCAATCTGAGATCCTCCAATTCCAGCTCCGCCGACTGGGAAGGACACGACACCAGCTATAAACCAACCGTGTATCAGTTGTCGGCTGACGAGGACTATCGCCGGTTTTTCGATATCCGGTTGGCAGCGGGCCGATGGTTCGAGCCCGCCAATGCTGCGGATCAACACAATTTCATTCTCAACGAGACGGCAGTGAATGATTTCGGAATGCACAAACCCGTTCTTGGCCAGCGTTTCAGTTTCCAGGGCGACACCGGGACGATCATCGGAGTCGTAAAAGACTTTCATTATGCCAGCATGCATACCCGTATCGCGCCCATGGTGATCTTCAATCGGACCGCCTGGCGCAATACCTTTTTTGTAAAAGCCCAACCCGGCCATGCCGCCGGCGCCCTCGCCTTCGCCAAAACGATGATGCGCCGGTACAACCCGGGGCATCCCTTTATCTATAGCTGGCTCGACGATGAGTTCGCGACCCTCTATCGCGCCGACCAGAAGCTGTCGGGTCTCATACTTACTTTCTCGGTCATCGCGGTCGTCATATCCTGTATGGGCTTGTTCGGTCTCGCCGCCTTTGCCGCCGGACAACGTAAAAAGGAGATAGGCATCCGGAAGATACTGGGCGCCTCGGTCAGTACTATCCTGCTTTTGTTGTCGCGCGACTTTATCCGGTTGGTGCTGGTCTCTATCATTGTCGCCACGCCGCTCGCCGGGTGGATGATGTATCGCTGGCTGCAGGACTTTGCCTATCGGGTTCCGCTGGGCGCCGGCATTTTCGTCCTGGCCGCCGTCCTGGCTGTCGGGATCGCGCTGCTGACCATCAGCTTCCAGTCTGTCCGTGCGGCGATGGCCAACCCCGTGGATAATTTGCGGACTGAATGAGGGAGGGGCGAGCCGGCACTCCCGAGAGGAACCAGACGGTATGAGTAAGGTGCCTTCCGCCGATGGGCGTCCGCCGCCATAACCGTATCTTTGCAGGATATGCGTAAATGGTTTCGGTTTTTCAGACGAAAAGTTTTGCATGGCTATCACTATGGGGTATATTTTCTG
>DASYSV010000028.1:0-12350 GCA_036010185.1 Puia sp. | reverse complement strand
ACCCGATTTCACGCTCTACGACTCCGACAAACAAAAAGTGAACCTCAGCGATCTTAAAGGCAGGAATGTCCTGCTCCTCTTCTTTCCGCAGGCCTTCACCGGCACCTGCACAAAAGAGCTTTGCAGCACACGCGATAATATATCCCTCTACAACGAAGCTAACGCCCAGGTGCTCGGCATCAGTGTCGACTCCGTCTTCACACTGGCCCGATACAAGGAAGATCAGCGTCTGAATTTCCCCCTCCTCAGCGATTTCAATAAAGAGACCTCGACCGCCTATGGCTCGCTATACGACTCCTTCGTCTTCGATATGAAAGGCGTCTCCAAACGCTCCGCCTTCGTCATCGACAAAAACGGCATTATCCGGTATGCCGAGGTGCTCGAAAAGGCCACCGACCTCCCCGATTTTGCGGCCATCCAGAAAACATTACAAGAATTGAATTGATTATCAGCATGTTATCACCAGTCCTTGCCGTCCGATAAAACGTATTTTTACCCTTTTATTCTTCCCCGCAAATTCGTATCTTTGATTAAACAAGTAATTTGGTCTCAATCCGTTAAAGACCAGGGCAATGAGGATTTTTTACATTTTGTTATCCTTTACTCTACTGATGGCTAACCAGGCAGATTGTCAGGTCAGGGGTCCTATGCCCCCCGAGCCCGAACACAAGGTTATCAAGTTCTATCCCAACCCTGCCGTTTCTTACATCACTTTCGAACTCGCCAGGGACGCTAATAATAAAACATTCACGCTGCAGATCTTCAGCTTCCTCGGAAGAATGGTCAAAAATGTCCCGGATATCTCCGATAAGACCACCGTACAGCTCAGTGATCTCACCCGCGGCCTCTATACCTTCCAGCTCAAAGACGAAACCGGTCGAACCACCGACTCCGGTATCTTCCAGATCATCAAGTAGCCTACAGCACCTGCACTATCAGAAATTTTAAATAATTCGTATTCTCCCACCCCTGCACGATCGGGTGATCACTCGCCTGCGCCTGAAACGTCACCTGCCGTAACCTTCTCCTTGCATCCTTCGCCGCCAACTGTATAGTCTCCAGGAACAACTCCGGCTGCACCAGGTTCGTACACGAAGAAGTCACCAAAAACCCTCCCTTCTTCACCATCTTCATCCCCCGCAAATTGATCTCCTTATACCCCGTGATCGCCTTCTGTATCGTTTCCCGGCTTTTCGTGAATGCCGGCGGATCCAGCATCACCACATCATATTGTCTGCCCTCTTTGCTCCACTGCTTCAGGGCATCGAACGCATTCACGGCCTCATACCGGCACACATCAGTTAACCCGTTCAATTCGGCATTCCGCCGCGCCTGCGCTACCGCATTCTCCGAAATATCCAGCCCCAGCACCGATCTCGCTCCATAATATCCGGCATGCGTTTCAAAACTGCCCGTATAACAAAACGCCCCCAACACATCAGCGTCCCTGACGATATTCTGTATCGCCCGACGATTATCATGCTGATCCAGAAAATATCCCGTCTTCTGACCATTCTCGATATCCACATGCAACCGCAACCCATTCTCCCGAATGACAATCTGCGTATCGAAAGGCTCAGACAAATATCCCTTCAACTGCGCCAACCCCTCCAGCTCCCGCACCGGCACGTCATTACGCTCATAGATACCCTTCGGCTGAAATATCCGTTGCAACGCCGCGACGATCGCAGGCTTCCACCGATCCATCCCCAGTGACAAAGTCTGCAACACAAAATAATCATTGAATTTATCGATGATCAGCGCCGGCAAATAGTCGGCCTCGCCAAACACGAGCCGGCAATTCTCCGTATAACCGATCCGCTGCCGGTAACCCCAGGCCTCCTGCAATCGCCCGTAAAAAAAGTTGTCGTCGATGGTCTCGTTCCGATCGCGCGTCAGCAACCGGACCGCTATCTGGCTCTGCAGATTGATATAGCCCCTCCCCAAAAATTTTTTATCATGCGTATATACGTCGACAATGCTCCCGCCGGCCGTATCCCCCTCCACCCCCGCAATCTCATTTGCAAATACCCACGGATGCCCGCTCTCCACCCGCCGGCTGATCTTTTTCTTCAATACTACTTTCGTCATGCGCGCAAAGGTACATCGTCGCCCGCAATTTATTCGGGCGCCCCCCTCGCCCACCGCACACCAGCCCGCGCTCACCGCCCCGCGCACCCCCCCCCCGCGCGACTCGGGTCGGGCTCTACGCTATAGTCCTCGCCGGAAATTCGGCCCGAGCCGCAAGCTCGGTCCCCATTCGCATCCTTCGCTTTGGCTCGGATACCTTCGCTGCGCTCAGTTCCGGCTCCGGGCTGCCGCTTCGATCCCTGACGCGCGACCGAAGGCCTTGTTCACTTAATTCCTCCGCATTATCCTTCCTCTTGGCCGCATTTCAAACTAACATCAAGTTCAGAAGATTGCAATACCTTGGATGCTTTACCTTCTCCCTGATGACAAAGTAAATTTCTAAATCCCCATGAAGGATGTGTAAATTTACTTATGAAGTCCATTTTGTCCCCTAAATATCAGGCCCTTGTCCAGGACTTAAAGGAGAAGATTCGTCGCGCAAGAATTCGGGCAATTTCGGCAGTGAATAAGGAGATGCTGCTTATCTATTGGGAAATAGGTAAAGTTATTTCGGAATTGGAGCAAGAAGAAGGCTGGGGAGCGGGGATCGTCGATAAAATGGCCCAGGATCTTAAAATTGAATTCCCTGACTTCAAGGGGATGTCACCCCGAAGTCTGCGATATATGAGGGAGTTTTATATTTCCTATCCTTTATTATCGCCTCCAGCGACCAGGTCTAAAAGTTTGCAGCAACGTGCTGCAAAACCGTCGACTCCAAAAGGTGGAGAGTCTTATCGAATCTTGCAGCCGCCTGCTGCAAAATTAACTGTCCAAGAATTGCTGCAACAAGTTGTCAATCAGATCCCCTGGACTTATCATCAGGTACTCTTAGATAAGGTGAAAGACAATGAAGAGCGGCTATTTTACATGCAAAAGGCAATATTGAACGGATGGAGCCGAAATATACTCGCACTCCAAATCGACAACCGCCTTCATGAAAGAGAAGGCAAGTCCATAACTAATTTTAATGAGAGGCTCCCCGAGCCACAGTCCGACTTGGCTAATGCGACGCTGAAAAGCCCCTATGTTTTCGATTTTCTCAGCTTTGAAGATGAAATTCAAGAGCGAGAACTAGAGAAAGCGTTAATCCACCACTTGGAGAAATTTATGCTGGAATTGGGTCGGGGATTTTCCTTTGTGGGCAGTCAATACCGGATAAATATTGACGGCAATGAGTATTTCCCAGACCTTGTATTTTATAATTTTCTTCTTCAATGCTTTGTAATATTTGAACTAAAAGTGGGCGAGTTCAAGCCGGAATTTGCAGGTAAACTAAATTTTTACGTCACCGCATTTGATAACAGAATAAAGAATGAGAAACATAATCGCACCATCGGTGTATTACTTTGTAAGACACCTAGCGAAACGGTCATCCGTTTTTCCCTTGAAAAAATTGATAGCCCAATCGGAGTATCTGACTACAACTTAGCTAAGTCCATTCCCAAGGAACTCAAAAGCGGGATGCCGACGATAAAGGAATTGGAACATGAGCTAATCCAGGAAATTGAGAGATTAAAAGGACCCGCTGAAAAACGCTGGGACAATCTGAAAAAGAAATTGGCCACCCTAAACAAAGGCGAAATAAAAAAAACAGCTAACCAGGAAATTCTCAATGCCCTCTTTGACGGTAGTTTAAAGCCTCTTTTAGACGGCCTCGCAGAGCGCCTAAAAGAGTTTGGCCCGGAATTTATTTCATCTACTTATGGATGGTCAGCAAATAACACTGGCAATCCCTCCTTAGGCGGGCTCGAAGCGGGTTGGAAGCAGGGGTCCATACTTAAAGACAGCCGGGAGATCCAATTTTGGTATAGGTTGAATGGTCTTAAAAGGGCTGGAGTTGAAGGAACTGACGTATATGTCACTCTTGTTTACACAATGGACCAATACTGGTATGGCTTCAAAATGTTCAATTACAATAACCAGCAACCTTTCATAAAAAAACTCTACGATGAGCAGCTAACTGCCCAGGACATCTCACAAATAATCGATCTGGTCTGCGAACAAATAATGGATAGCATAGAAAGCATCATTGATCGCATGAATGGACACTAAAATAAACAGTCGCCGCTACCACACATACGTCCCCACCGCATACCCACCCAACGTCGTCGAAAAATTCTTCCCATTGAACTGCACCGTAAACGTCTGCGCCCCACTCCCAGTATTCAACACGATCAACACCTTCTTCCCCCCCGGCACCACAAAAGCCACATTCTGCAACGTACCCGCGATATTCGACGCCACCCGCACCGAGCCCGGCCGCACGAATTTCGAAGCGTGAGCGATGATATAATACGAAGTATTCCGCAAAACACTCGTCCCATTGATAGTGAACGCCCCCTGGCAATTTCCGCACCCGCCAACAGTATGCGGACCATAACTGGCATCCGCCGCCATATTCCATTCCAATACATTCCGGCTCCAGTTGCGCGTCGCGCCGACGATCAGATTCTGGACCGCCCAATCCAGATCACCCTGGAAATTACCCGGCCCTCCCACATATTGCTCCGTGAAATAGATATTCTTAGAAGGAAAAGCATCGTGAACCGTAGACAACGCCGAGATGCTTCCTCCATAAAGATGCCACGCAGAGCCATCCACAAACTGCGCCGCCACCGGGTCACTGAAAATATATTCAGGATAGGACGGCACGTCGCAGTTATGATCCCAGACAATGATCTTTGTGGCGATACCAGCCGTATGAAAAGCCGGCCCCAGATAATCCCGCACAAAAATATTCTCGGCAGTATCCTGCATAACATTGCTAGGATTGTTATTCGCATTCAACGGCTCATTCTGTGGCGTGACGGCATCGATCGTGATCCCTGCCGCCTTCATCGCCTGGATGTATTTCACGAAATATTGCGCGTATACCGCATAATACTGCGGCAGCAACGATCCCCCGGACGCACTATTGTTACTCTTCATCCAGGCCGGCGGCGACCACGGACAACCCAGCAGTTTGATGGAAGGATTCACCGCCAATATCTCTTTCAGCAACGGCACCAGATAGGTCTTGTCATCCGACAGATCGAAGTTGGCAAGCGTCGTATCGGGCGCAGACGGCGAAGCATTGTCGTCATACGAAAAGACCCGCGCGCTCATATCCGATGCGCCGATGGTCAGACGCAAATAGCTCACTCCGATATTCGTACTGTCCGTGGCGAAGAGCTCCTGCTCCAACGCTTGCCGCTGCGCGGTCGGAAGACTATAGATCAGCTGCGCGCTGCCCCCCGTCAGGGCATAACCGAACCCGTCGATGGTCTGATAGGTCTGCGTCGTATCCACGGTGATCACCGGTTCGACGGCCAGACCGGTCCCGAAATCCAAAGTGACGTTTTGCAGCCGGAACAAGGCGGTCTTGTCGGTATTCGTCAGCCACAAGGCTACCTGCGAGCCCGCCGGCGGAGGAGTCACCGTCGTGTCGGGAGGAGGAGTCACCGGAGCCGGATTGCTCTTCTTGTTGCAGGAGCACATCCCGACCACCACCACCCCCATCAAAAAAATCATTATAGTTTTCATATTATTACTGGAACACCCGCACATAATCTACAAACATCCGCTGCGGGAAGACCGTCGTCCCATCCGGCGGCCCCGGCCAGTTCCCTCCGACCGCTACATTAAAGATAAAAAAGAATGGGCTATTAAAGGGATAGGTTCCGCTGGTCACATCCGACGCCCCTCCGTTCACATACGGCTGATCGTCCACCAGGAACTGAACGCTGTCCTTCTGCCAGATAATGCTATATACATGAAACTGCTGTGAAAAGTCTCCCGTATTAAGATTGTAATTGTTATTGTAAGTGCCCTCGCTCCCTCCGGATTGCTGCCAGTGCAATGAACCCGTCACGCGACCCGGATAAGTGCCGATCAGTTCCATGATATCCGTTTCTCCGCATCCCGGCCAGGGCACGGTAGAAATATCCGAGCCCAGCATCCACAAGGCCGGCCACATGCCTTTCGATACCGGCAATTTGGCGCGGATATCGATCCGGCCATACGTGAAGGACCGTTTCCCCTGCGTCGTGAGCCGCCCCGAAGTATAATTGTTGCCGCCATACGACTCCTGTCTTGCCTCGATGACCAGGTGCCCCGCCGAAACAAAAACATTCTGCGTCCGGTTCGTGTAATTCTCCAGCTCATTGTTGCCCCACCCCGATCCGCCCTGTTCATAATTCCAGTCCTGCGTGTTCAACGCATTCCCATTGAACTCGTCGCTCCACACCAACGTACGCCCGGGATAGCTCGCTGGCGTCGTATAACCCGTGCTATCGGTAGGCAGATACAATAGGTCCGTGTTAAGGATCGTCCCCATGGCCCTGGCCGTCCCCACAACCGCATTCGTGACGGTACCAAGAGCAAAAGAAAAGGTCTGATTGGCCCGCCGGAGACTGTCCCCCGACACCGGCACGTCGACATAAACCTCCGTCTGCCCCGCAGGGATCGTAATCGTTCCCGATTCGGCAGTATAGTCGACCCCCGCCTTTGCCGTCCCGTCCGAGGTCGCATAAGACACGCTAACGGCTTGGGAACCGGCTGCGCTGAGATCGATATAGAACCGGAATGCCGATGCCTGCGTCTGACGCGCCTGCGTCACATCAGTGACCTTCACGGACGGCTGACTGCCCGTGTTCGGTTGCCCGCCCCCATGGTCGCCCTTCGAGCAGCCCATCACCGGCACCACCAACAAAAAGATCAAGGGTCTTGCCATCGAACAAATTTATCAATGATCCAACAGGATATCCGTGACGGTCACGCCGCCCGACCCTAAATTACCACCCGCACTGCCCGCTTTGATGACGACATAATACGTACCACTGGTCGGGAAGGTGATAGTCCCGCTGGACGGACCCGATCCTGAACAACCGATACTGACCACATCCCCATTAAAGGCATTATGGGCACAACCCGCCCACCAGTTCAGCGAATATATCTTATTATCCGAATAATCCGATCCCTGCGTTGGCACGGTGGCGCCGATATAGAACTCCACCCAGGATGCATTGATCCCCGCACCCTGCACGATCGCGGAAAATTTATAATTGACCCCGGCCTGCACCTGGATGGCCTGATAAACGCCCCCGTTCGTATTGGCGCCTGAACCGGTATTGCTCAAAACCAGCCCGTTCGCGCCAAAGGTAAAAGTTGTCGCGGTTCCCCCCGTATTCAGAAAGGTCCAGGAAGACGAGCTCGCCGTATTCAACATGCCACCGGCGATCAACGTATTTCCCAGATCGTCATTCGCTACGGATACTACCTGGCTGGTCGTATCGTATCCGCCTTCACCCACGGCGGTCAGCACTATCCTGTAATTCCCGTGCTGCGAGAAATGGATCGTATCGCTCGAAGTACCCGGAGAGGGATTCCCGTTCCCCGAGCTCCAGTACCAGGCAAAGACACCCTGCGTACCGGCCGAACAGATATAGGTATTCGTAGCCCCGCTCAATGGGGTAACCGTAAAGCTGGCTTTGGGCAATGCACTCAGCGAGGCCGATTTGTTATCGGGCGTACAGCCGCTTACACAGATCGCAGCCAGCGCCAACCCCAGTCCGCAACAAAAAAAGAGATTTCGCATATGGCAATAATTTTTAAGATCCTATTAATTATATCCCGGATTTTGAACAAGTTTCGTGTTATTCAATTCCTGCAGGGGTATCGGCAGCACTTCATTCTTACCCGCCGTGAACCCCTTGAAACCCAGCACCGACGCCGCCCGTCCCGTACGCACCAGGTCGAAGAAGCGATGCCCTTCGGTAGCCAGCTCCAGTCTCCGCTCGTTGTAGATATTGTCCAGTGTGGCCGGCACCGACGGTAACCCTACCCGTGCCCGGACGGCATCGAGCAGCGACTGCGCCTTTGCCGCAGAACCACCACCCCTCACCAGGGCTTCTGCTTCCAGCAGATAAGTATCGGCCAGCCGGATCTCGATCTCATCATTCGTCCAGTTCAACGGGATATCCCCCACAGTCCCCTGAAATGCAGCCAGTGGCGCGAATTTGTTGATAAAATAACCCGTGTTCTGATAACCTGGCTGGTACTTGCAAACCCCCGCCTGCGAAAGACTGTCGATATTTACGATCGTAGCCGCATACCGGGGATCGTTCTTCAGGGCATTCACCAGGTTCATCGTTATCGGACAGAAACCATATCCCGCGGTTGCAGCCTCATAGGTCGGTCCCGAATATCCGCGGGGGCCCACCATCTGCACGCCTACATTACCGTCGAAATTGGGCCAGTTGCCCCAACCTTTGCCGGCCGCCGCCGTATGCACGATCTCGAAGATCGATTCCGCATTGAACTTGTTGCCGGGATTGAAAATATCCGCATAGTTTGGCAGCAGATGGTAGTTGGGGGAAGTATTCACCTGGTCCAGGTCGTTCGCGGCTTCCTGCATCCTGGAATTATTGTTCTCGTAAATAATGGCCTTCCCTAACAATGCCTGCGCTGCCCCCTTCGTGACACGCCCGCCTTCCGTCGAAGGATTCACGGTGGCGGGTAACCCGGGAATGGCCGCATTCAGATCCTTTTCGATCTGGGCATACACGTCGGCAGGCTTCGCCTGCACTTGCGTAAACCATTCGCTCTGGCTAAGCACTGTGGTTATCAGCGGGACATTCCCGAACAGCCGCACGAGATCGAAATAATAATAGGCCCGCAGGAAATACATCTCCGCCGTGTACCTTGTCTTCAGATCGGTGGTCAGACCGGGAACGTTGCCGATCTTCGACAACATAGTGTTGACACGCGCGATCCCCGTAAAATTCCGGTTCCACAGGTCGGCAGGCACATTCGGGGTGGCCGCTGCCAGGGTATACGTATTCCAGGCCTGCATGCCGGGGTTGTCCGAGTTCGATCCGCCGCCCGCATAGGCTTCATCCGACGCCAGGCTCAGCAGCACCATCTTGGGAGCATACGAGCTGACCACGGTCCATGACAACGGGTTGTAAGCCGCTACCAATCCGGCAAACGCTTCGTCCGGCGTCTGATAATAATCGCTTTCCAGCTGCGTCCCCTGTGGTTTCACATCGAGAAAACTCTTTTTGCAGCCAGTCGCTCCTATCGTGACCCCCGTCACAAACGCAAAATATATTATGGTTGTCCTGTTCATGATTTTCATTTTTTTATAATCGTTAGAATCCGACACTGAGTCCAGCCTGGAACGAACAGGCCTGCGGATAAAAGCCCCTGTCGATCCCATAGCTGCTGCCGCCGATCTCCGGATCATACCCGGTATATTTCGTAAAAGTGATCAGGTTATACCCGCTGACATAGATCCGCACTTTCTGTATCGTCCACTGACGCAACAGGCCCTGCGGCAACGTATAGCCGATCTGCAGGTTCTTGATCCGGAAATAACTGCCATCTTCCAGGTAAAATGAGGAAGGGTTGGTAAAATTGGAATTGGGATCCCCATCCACCAACCGTGGAAAGTCATTGGATGTTCCGGGCCCCGTCCAGCGGCTAAGCGCTTTTGTCGAATAGTTGGCCGTCTGTATATCCAACCGGCGCAGACCCTGGAAGATCTTGTTGCCGCCCGCTCCCTGCCCGAAGACAAGAACATCGAAATTTTTCCACGAGGCGCTGACAGTAAAACCAACAGCATATTTCGGCGTAGGGTCGCCGATAAACGTCCGGTCACCCGCCGTGATCTTCCCATCCCCATCCAGATCGGCCCACTTGAAGTCACCGGGCTTTGCATTGGGCTGTACCGGCGCTCCGGATTTACCCACATATCCATTGACATCCGCCTGCGTCTGGAAGATGCCCAGCGATTGGAAGCCATAGAACGATCCGATGGCATGTCCCGGCGTGGTGCGGCTCAGCTCATAAGCGCTCGATTGAAGCGTAGCCCCGGTCCGGTATGGTGTGACTCCCAGCGAGGTCACCCGGTTCTGCAATAATGACCCGTTGGCTTTCATGCTGAGGTTCACCTGCCCGATCTTTTTGGTATACCCCAGTTCCAGCTCGATGCCCTTGTTGGTCATATCGGCGATGTTCCCGGTAGGCTGACCGCTGGCGCCGACATACATTGGCAGCTGCTCGGCAAGCAACATGCCGGTCGTTTTCTTATTGTAGATATCGAAACCCACCGAAAGATGACTCATCAGTATGGCGTCGAAACCCACGTCGGTCTGTGCCGTTTGTTCCCATTTCAGATTGGGATTGGGTGGCGCATTGTTGCTATACCCTATCTCATAAGTGTTGCCGATAGTATAGTTGCGGCCACCGCTGACCGTGGACTCGAAAAGAAAATCCCCGATATTGTCGCTCCCTGTCACCCCATATGATCCTCGGATCTTCAGGAAAGTGACGACCGGGTTTGCCGGGAAGAAATTCTCCCTCGTGACGACCCAGCCTATGGATGCTCCCGGGAAATACCCGTATTTGTAGTTGGAGCCGAACCTTGAACTACCGTCTCTCCTGATCTGCGCCATCAGGAGATATTTATCATCGTAGCTGTAGCTCAACCGCCCGAACTCGGAGCTTACAGTATGCGCGACATTGTCATATCCGTTGGCAACCTTATCGGCATTTGGAAGACTGTAGTTGGGGGTGGCCTGACCCAGGCTGGTTACCGGCATATACTGGAAGTTGCCATTTAGCCCCGACGCAGTCTGCTCCCAGGCCCCCGTCCCGATCATCGCGGTGACATTGTTCAATCCGATATGACGGTTATAGGAGGCCGTATTCTCCCAGTCCCAGATGAACAGGTTCTCGGCATCCCGGTAATAATTTGTTATCGGGTTGGAGGACGAGCCATTGAGATAATATATCGGGTTGAAGCTGTTGCTGCCCCAAAAGGCCAGCTTCGTTCCGATGGTGCTCTTCAGCTCGAGCCCGCGCACGGGAGTCACCGACACATAAGCATCCCCGATAAAATTATGCGACCAGTTGTAGCCGTTGCCCTGATGGATCTTGATATAGGCCAGCGGGTTGGTCTCTTCCTGTCCGACATAATTGGAGATGGCATAGGGATGACCCTGCGCATCGGTCATCACGGGTTCGTTGCTGTAGGGAGGTTGACTGAGTATATTCGGATCGGTAATGACCACGGGCGTAATAGGGTCGAGATTGATCGCAGAGCTCAGGGGACCGCCGAACTCGCTGTTCGTATTGCCCAACCCCTGATTCCTGATATAGGAATAGCCGATATTCTCCCCGAAATTCAACCAGGGTTTTAGCTTATGCGCTCCGTTGAAACGGGCCGTCAGCCTTTTATACCAGGATATCGGAGCCGCTACGATGCCGTTTTGATCGAAATACCCCAACGAAGTATAAAAGGTCGATTTATCCGTCCCCCCGCTGAAGGAGAGCTCATGGCTCATGATGCTCGCATTGTTATCGAAGATCTGGCTTTGCCAGTCCGTCCCGTTACCCAACGATGCAGGATTGGCAAAAACGATCCCTTTTCCACCCGCCAGCGAAGATTCGTTGCGCAAGGTGGCATACTGCGTCGCATTCAGCAATTGCAGCTTTCTTGCCGGCTCCTGCGTGCCGTAATATCCATCGTAACTTACCCTCATTTGTCCCGCCCTGCCCTTCTTCGTGGTCACCAGGATAACGCCCGCGGCCGCCCGCGCCCCATAGATCGCGGCGGTAGCAGCATCCTTCAGGACTTCAATGGATTCGATATCGGCGGCATTCAGATAATCAAGTCCGCCTCCATCCAACGGAACACCGTCTACCACATACAACGGATCACTTCCGTTGATCGAAGTGGTTCCCCTTACCCTCACGGTGGAGGAAGAACCGGGCTGACCCGACGAGGCGGCGATCGTCAGGCCCGATGCCCTTCCCTGCAACGCGTCTTCCAGCCGGTAGACCGGCTGGTCATCCAGATCGCTGGATTTTACACTCGAGATCGACCCCGTGACCACACTCTTTTTCTGTGTCCCATAACCGACAACGACGACGTCGTTCAGATCCTGCGACTGCGAAACCATGGTCAGTTGCAGATCCGTCCGGCTCCCGACCGTCTCCTCCCTGGTCTGGTACCCGATCAGCGAGATCACCAGGACAGCATCCTTATCCGGGACATCCAGCCTGAAGTTGCCATCTTTGTCGGTAAGCGTTCCTTTATTTGTCCCCTTGATCGATATGCTGACCCCTTCCAACGGCGTACCCTTCCCCTCGTCTACGATACGACCCGTCAATACGATATTCCGGTCGTCGACACCCGTCCTCGTCAGTTCGGCCGTCATAGTGCCGCCTTCTTTGTT